>NZ_DASVSI010000169.1:0-37929 GCF_036388155.1 Hymenobacter sp.
CTCGTATTTGGGGTTCACCTCGCCGCTCACGCGGGTGTTGCCGGGGCAGAGGTAGCAGGTAGGGTCGTAGGCCGGGCGCTGGTCGGCCTCGGGCTCCTCCTGCTGGCCCTGCCAGGGCCGCTTAGAGCGGTGCGGCGACACCAGGACCCATTCGCCGGCCAAGGCGTTGAAACGGCGGTGCGGGTGTTCGGTCGAATCGAAAGAAGACATGAATTAGGTGCTTTGGGATTGTCAGAACGTCATATCGAGCGCCCCCGAGACATCTCGCCCGAATCGTCGCAGCGATTGAACTACTGCCGCACGCGAGATGTCTCGGCGGCGCTCGACATGACGTTCTTTTTGCGGCGCCTTCCCTGCTTCTTCTTCTTAAACACCCCAAGCCCTGGAAACCTTCCCTTCTGCCCTGGCGTTTCTACCATAACCGCGTACCTTCGCGGCCCGCTGGGGCTGTTGAGGCCACCGCAGGACTCGTTCTTTACCATTTGGGGATGACCGGAATTGACAGCTTGCGCAAATTGCGGGTAAGCGTGCCAGAAGGTGATGGAAGCTCTTCTGTCAAAAAATCTATCGAAAAACAACCGGCGACTATTCGTACGCCATGGCTGCCTAGTTTAGAATTAGGTAACGTCATCGTTCCGCCCGGGTAAGTTTCTACACCTGGGAGTTCGGAGCGTCGTAAGTAGAAAATAGCCTCTGAAGAGCTGTGATTCAGGGGCGAAACTCAACTGCAGCTAGGGGAATTTCAAGGGCCTGACTGACGCCTGAAATTCCATGAAAATTCAAGTCTGGATACGCACGTAGAAAGCACGTTGATTTCCTTGTCTGGACCAGGGTTCGAATCCCTGCATCTCCACTTTAAACCCCGTTTGCGGCAAGCAGGCGGGGTTTTTCGGTTTTAGGACAATGACTGTTTGCATTACTAATCCGGGAACATGCCTTGAGAGAAGCCGGACGGTTCAATCCAATCTTTGAGCTGGCGCCGTAGCTTGGCTGCTGGCCGTGTGCTGGCTTTTCACTGACTTTATGCGTTTTTATTGCTTCCTGCTGCTCGTGGTGTTGATTCCGGGCGTGGTGCGGGCCCAAAACCAACCGGCCGAGGCGCCGCCTGCCGCCGAGGCCAAGCGCGACAAGCCGAGTTTCATCCCCTTCCCCATCGTGTTTTCGCAGCCCGAAACGGGTTTGGGCTACGGGCTGGCCGTGTTGCCGGTGTTCCGGCTGGGCACCGACACGGCCACCCGCAAATCGAACGCCCGGCTCATTGGCTGGCGCACCCAAAAAAAGCAAAGCCTGGTGCAGCTCACGCACAGCGTTTTCACCCCGGACGAGCGGTACTTCTTTGCCGGCGAAGCCAGCTTTTACAACCAGTTCCCCATCAACTACTACGGGTTTGGGCCCGAAACGCGGCTGGCCGACAAGTCCGTTATTGAGTATAAGGTATTCATATTCAATCAGCGCGCCTTGAAGCGGTTGGCGCCGGGCCTTTTTGCGGGGCTGCAGTACCGCCTCACCGATTTGCGCGACGTGCGGGTGAACGAGGGTATTGACGACGACCCGCGGCGCAGCCGGCTCTTCGACCGGCCCGCACGGGAGTACCAGCAGGATACCCGCATTTCCGGCGTGGGCCCGGCCGTGTTGTACGATGCCCGCGACAACGTGCTGAGCACCTTCCGGGGCAACTACCTGGAAATGTCGGCCCTGCTCAACCGCGGCGCCCTGGGCAGCGACTACCGCTTCAGCCGCTACCAGTTCGATGGCCGGCATTTTCGCCCCCTCACGAAGGACAACAAAACCATCTTGGCCTTGCAGGTGGTGGGGCAGTTCCAGGGCGGCTACGTGCCCTTTCGGGAGCTAGCCAACCTGGGCGGGGCCAACTTGCTGCGCGGCTACTACGAGGGCCGCTACCGCGACCGGCAGCTACTGGCCGCCCAAGCCGAGGTGCGGCGCGTGTTGTTTGGCCGCTTCAACGGCGTGGTGTTCGGCGGGGTGGGCCAAGTGGGCAACACCCTCGCCGATTTTGACGAAGGGGGCCTGAAAGTGGCCGGCGGGGCCGGGCTGCGGTTTCGCTTCAACCGACGCGACCGGCTCAACGTGCGCCTCGACTACGGCGTGGGCAGTGGCAAGTCCAGCGGGGTGTATTTCGGCATCGGGGAAGCCTTTTGACGTCGCTCCAATGGTGCTCCTTATCTTTTTCTGGACCATTTATTTCACGCTGCACAGCCTGCTCGCCACCACGTGGCTGAAAGAGTCGGTGGCGCGGCAGTACCCCACGGCGGCCCGTTTTTACCGCTTGGCCTACAACCAGATGTCAGTGTGGGGGTTTCTGCTCATCATTCGTTACCAAAGCCAGTTGCCGGAAATTTGGCTGTTTAGGCCCTCAGGGCTGGTGGTGGTGCTGGCGTGGGCGCTGTTGGGCACGGGGGTGGTGGTGGCCGTGGCCGCGCTGCGTGGCTACGACCTGGGCGAGTTTGCGGGCTGGGCTTACGTGCGGGCTGGGGCCCAGGCGGCCGACGTGCCGCTGCACACCGCGGGCCTCAACCGGCTGGTGCGGCACCCGCTCTACCTGGGCCTGCTGCTGGGGCTGCTGGGTTTCTGGCTGCTCTCGCCCACAGGTACCTGCACTGTTTTTGTGGGGTGCAACGTGGCGTACCTGCTGGTGGGCACGCGCCTTGAAGAGCGCAAGCTGATTCAGCGCTTTGGCGCCGCGTACGCGCGTTATCAGGCCCGGGTGCCGCAGTTGTTGCCCACAAAAGGGTTGCCTTAAGAGTCTTTCCAACTAGGGCATCGGGCCGACTGGGCGTCATGCAGAGCGAAGCATCTCGCGTGTGGTAGTAATTCAATCGTCAGGATTACTGGTGGCGGGCGAGATACTTCGCTGCGCTCTGCATGACGCCCAGTCGGCCCGATGCCCTAAATAAGCTATTGGTCTTTGACCCAAACCATCAACAAAAGCAAAACCCGATTACGTAGTGCCGTGGCATAACGTAACCGGGTTTCTGAAAATATCGGGGCCGTTGCGACTATTTCTGCTCGTTGAGCGCCCAGTTGTAGGTGATGAATTTGGGCTTGATTTCGGCGTCTACTTTCGGGCCATTGGAGTACTTGTTGAGCGTTTTGGCCAAAGTGTTGCCGTCCTTCTTGAAGTCGCCGGGGTAGAAATTAAAGATTTCGGAAACCTGCGGGGCGTTGGCGGGCGTGAGCTTGTTTTTGGCTGGGTCGTTGACAAAGTCGCGAGACTGGTCTTCGAGCTGCTGGCTGAGGCGGCTGCCGACGTAGGCCTCGTTGCGCAGCTTGGGGCACGATACGGCCGCGCACACCAGGGCAAAATGCACCCGGTACTCGCCGTTGAACTTGCGCCGAATCAGGCGTTGCTCCAGGTCGTTGAGGCAGTACTTCTCCTTGTCGTTGCCCAGGCGAATGAAGCGCTGGTCCCACACGGTGTTGACGAGGGTTTTGTCGCCGCCCAGCTGGCGGATGCTCTTCACCGGATAGCCGCGCAGCACGCGCTGAATGGTGAAGGCGTTGTAAGCGTTGAGCCAATAGGCAAGCTGGTCGTTTTTGCTCCACTGCTCGTTGGGCAGGGTGTTGCTCACGGTGGTGAGGTAGGCGCTGAGCTTGCTGGAGTCGGCCAGGAAACCCCGGTAATTCACCATGCCCTGGGCGTCGACGTGCTTTTTCAGCAGGGCGTCGAAGGGTGCGTGGTTGACGGGCTTGGTGCCCGCCATGATGGGGTTGAGGTCCTTCACGTAGCGCAGGTACTGGCAGCTGCCAACCAGCGGCCACATCAGCAACAGCGCCAGCACGAGGGCTGCGGAAGAAAAAGAAAAACGAGGTTTCAGGTTCATAAGAGAGCGCAGAAGCGGCAAGGCAAACTTTAGCAAATAATTGAATTACAATTGTCGCACAAACCTACGCACCGGCATTTGGTTTGGATGCCTCCTGGACTTCGGCCAAGCAGCCTTCTTTGAGTCGTAATTAAATTTTCGCAACAAACCGGGCAGTAGCGAGAGACGTAGTTTGGAGACACTCCTAAGCCGGACGGCTACCTTTGTCACGATTACTTCACCCCTTTTTCATGTTTGAAAACGCTACTTTTTTAGGGCGACTCGTTCCCGTAGCGGCCCTTGTGTGCGCATTGTCGCCGGCCGCCTACGCCCAAAATGCCTCCGGCCCGGTCACGGGCACCATCCTCGATGCGCAGGGGCAGCCGCTGGCCGGCGCCACGGTGGTGCTCAACCCCGGCAACATTGGCACGGCCACCAACAACCGCGGCGAATTTACCCTGAATGCGCCGGCGGGCAGCTACACCGCCACGGTGTCGTACCTGGGTTACAAGGTGGCCAACCAGGCCATCACCGTTGCCGAAGGGACCACCGCCACGCTCAACGCCTCGCTGGCCCAGGACCCGTTGCTGATGGACGCCGTAGTGGTTACCGGCAACTTCAATCCCCAGAGCAAGCTGGAAAGCGCCACGGCCATCACCACGCTCAACAACCGGCAGATTCAAAACCGCGTGTCGCGCGGCACCGCCGACTTGCTGATGGCCGTGCCCGGCTTCCGGGTGAACTCGGACGGTGGCGAAGCCGCCAACTCGGTATCGCCCCGCGGCTTGCCGGTGAACGCGGAGTCCGGCTTCGGCTTTTTGCAGCTCATGGAAGACGGCTTGCCCATTCTGGAAGTTGGCTCCCTCACGTTTGCCAAGTCCGACATTCACTTTCGCGTCGATGAAACCATTGACCGGCTGGAGGTGCTGCGCGGGGGTTCGGCCGGCATTTTTGCAAATAACGCCCCGGGCGGCATCGTCAACTTTTTGAGCAAAACCGGCACCGGCGACAAATTGCAAGGCATTGTGCGCCTCACCGGCGGCGAACAGGGCTTCAACTCCGACCGCACGGGCCTGGCCCAACTGGGCGGCTTGCAGCGCGTGGACGCCAACGTGGGCGGCCCCATTGCGGGCACGCCGCTGCGCTTCAACGTGGGCGGGTTTTACCGCTACGACGTGGGCACGCGCTACGCCGGCTTTCCGGCCAACGTGGGCGGCGGTGTGAAAGCCAACGTGACCTACAACCTGAAAAACGGCTACGTGCGCCTCTACGGCAAGTACCTCAACGACCGGGTGGCCTACTACACCAGCATTCCCTACCAGAACCTCAACGACCCCCAGCCAATTCCTGGCGGGCCCAGCTTCCGGCACGGCACAATGCAGTCGCAATACCAGCGCATCACGACGTTTCCCAACCCGTTCAACAACGGCCAAGGCAACCTGACGCGGGACCTAGCCGATGGCCAGCACACCCGCTATAAGGCCATTTCGTCGGAAGTGTTTTTTGACTTGGGCAATGGCTTTACCCTGACTGACAACGCCCGTCTGCTCGACGCCAACCTGAGCACCGACGGCGTGTACGACGTTCAGCCACCCGTGCCGGGCCTGGGCTTGGCCGCGCGGTACGCCAGCCTGGCGGCCTTTGGCGCGGGCACGCCCCGGTTCTCCTACGCCGACGACCCGACCAACACCCCGCTCGACATTGCCACCCTCAACGGCAACGGCCTGGTGAACATCGCCGGCATTTTCCCCGACGACAAGCCGGCCACCAACGCCATCAACAACCTGAAGCTGCAAAAGACCGTGGGCAAGCACCAGCTCACGGGCGGGTTCTACGCCAGCCGCTACACCATCAAGGAGCGGCTGAGCTACAACCTGGTGGTGCAGGAAGTGGCCAATCGCCCACGCCTGCTCAACGTGCTCATACCCACGCAAGGGCCGCTGTTTGGCGGCCAACCCATTGAGGTTACCCGGAACGGCTTCCTTTTCCAGAGCTTCGGCGACGGCATCCTGTTCAACTCAAGCAACACCACGCAGGTGCTGAGCTACTACGCCGGCGACCAGTGGCAGGCCACCAACAAACTGCGCCTGGAAGGCGGCGTGCGCCTCGAAACCAGCCACGCCAAGGGTTTTTCGCCCAAAACGGCCATCCTGAACAATCCTGACGCACGGTTTACGCCCTTTGTGGGCGCGCCCACGGCGGCCAACGGCTTTGCGGGTTCCAACGGCGGCTTGGACGGCCAGTACCGCACTTTCTACGACAACCGCTTCCTGCAGAACGTGAGCGAGCTGCGCACCTGGGATTTCAACTTCAGCACCTTCAACTACTCGTTGGGGGCCAACTACAAGTTTTCAGACCAGGTGGCTACCTACGCGCGCTACAGCAATTCGGGCGTGGCCCCCACCAACGACCAGTTTGCCTACGGCGTGAACCCGCGCGACCAAAACGTGACTATCCGGGGCGAGGTGCAGCGCGTGCTGCAGGCCGAGGTGGGTGTGAAAGTGGCCTCCGGCCGGTTCAGCGCCGGCGTGGTGCCATTCTACAGCCGCAACTCCAACATTCCGTTCACCATCCAAACCTCGGATGCCAACGGTGGCCTGACCCTAGTGCCCCAGCGCGGCGACGTGGACAACTTGGGCGTGGAACTGGAAACCACCTACTCGCCGGTGCAAGGCCTGACGCTGCGCGGCATCGGTACGGTGCAGCGCCCGCGCTTTCTGGACTTCAACATTCAGGTGCCTTTCGACCCGCAGACCCCGGCCCGCCCCGGCACGCAAGTCATCAACCTCAAAGGCAACCGCCTCGAAGATACGCCTGACCTGCTGCTGGAAGGCGGCGCCGACTACGTATTCCGCGGCTTCAACGTGTTTGCCAACTACCGCTGGTTTGGCGAGCGCTACGCCACCAAGCGCAACAACCTGCTGCTGCCCAGCTACGGCGTGCTGTTTGGCGGCGTCGTGTACGACTTCACCAGCGGCGGCCTGAAAGGAACCCAGATTCGCGTGCAAGGCTCCAACCTGCTCAACACCGTTGGCTTCGGCGATGCGGCGGCCCGCAACGGAGAGAACTTCTCAGCCGAATACCTCAACGCCCAGGCCGCCAACGGCAAGACCAACGCCGAAAATGCCTATAACCTCGTGCGCCCCATTCTGCCGCGCAACATCACGGCCAGCGTGGGCTACTCCTTTTAATAAGGAATTTCAAAGCTTCACCAAAAAGCCCCGGCCGCAGTGGTTGGGGCTTTTTTATTGCTAGCAAGACCAGTCTGTTAAGTAGTCATGCAGAAATAATCGAGCAAAGGGCGCGACCGGTAGCACCTCACCCCCAGCCTTACTGGGTACGAACCTTCTCTCCAGGAAAGGGAAACCTGACGAGTTGTAGCGCGGACTTTTAGTCCGCGAGTCGCTCACATCTGCACAATTCACGCGCGGACTAAAAGTCCGCGCTACAGCCGCGCCACCGTGGCTCCCCTCTCCGGGGGTGAGGTGACGGGGCCCGGCAAAGAGGACTCTTACTTGTGGTCCACTACTTAATCAATCAGCGGGGCCCGCTCAAACGGTTTGCTGCGGTCGAACAAGTAGCGGAAGGTGGCGTGGGTGCGCCAGATTTCGCCGCCAATGGTTTCGGCCACGCGCATCATTTTGGGGTTGAAGTCGCCAATCCAGTTCATCACAAAGTCCTCGTAGTGCACCTTGCTGGTGTCCTGCACGGTTTTGGATGCGGCCAGGATGAAGGCCATTTCCAGGCCCTTGCGCTGGTGCTCGGGCACAATGCCGAAGGCAATGCCGGTCATGGTGCGCACGGCCCCGCGCCAGCGGTACCAGGCAAACTTGAGTTTGCCCAACCAGTTGAGGTTGCCGCCCACGTAGCGAAACAGCTCGTTGAGCTCGGGCAGGGCAATGAAGAAGCCCACGGGCTCGCCGTGATGGTAGGCAAACCAGCAGATTTTTTCGTCGATGATGGGCCGGAGCTTGCGCATGATGTTGGCCGCCTGCTCGGGGGTCATCTCCTTCACGCCGTCGTGCTTTACCCAGGCTTTGTTGTAAATCTGCCGGAAGTCCTCGGCGTACTTGGGCAGGTTTTTCACCCGCAGGTGCTCGAAGCTGAAATTCGGGTCCTTGAACAGCACCGACGCTTTTTCCAGGTATTCGGGGGTGAGCGGCGCGGCCACCTTGCGGAAGTAGGTGAACTGGTTGAAGTAGAGCTGAAAGCCGTAGTTTTCCAGCAGGCGCCGGTAGTACGGCGGGTTGTAGTTCTGCGTGTAGAGCGGCGAGCCAAAGTTGTCGACCAGCAGGCCCCACCACTGGTCGCGGTCGCCGAAATTGACGGGGCCGTCCATGGCCTGCATGCCCCGCGCCGCCAGCCAGTCGCGGCAGCCATCCAGCAACACGGTGGCGGCCTCTTGGCTGTCGACGCACTCAAAAAAGCCCATGCCGCCCGTGGGCTGGGCAAAGGTGTTGGCCGTGCGCTCGTTGACGAAGGCCGTCACCCGGCCCAGCGTCTTCCCAGCGGCATCGACCAGCAGCCATCGAATGAGCTGGCCGTGCCGGAAATACTTGTTTTTCTCCGGGTTAAACACCGTTTCGATGTCCCGGTCCAGCGGGCGCACGTAGTTGGGGTCGCCCTGGTACAGGCGCACGGGAAACGCCAGAAACTCGCGGGCTTGGGCAGCGGTGACAACTTCTTGGAGTTGCATGGACAAAAGCAGTGTGAGGGCGGGCAGCGTTTGGGTGCTGTGTTAGGCACAAGTTAGGGGTAACCTCAACAGCACGCTGCAAATCGAGTCGCTAAGCAGGCCGGCACGGCTGCCTCTATACCCCTAATTACCCCAAGTTGCGGAGTGGCTGGCACGGTCCCGGTCCGACGCCCTAGGCGTCCGACCGGTTATTGTTGGAGGCTTTCCAGCCTGTTGACACAAGCCGGTGCACGCGGCTCGTCCTCGCAACAACCGGTCGGACACCTAGGGCGTCGGACCGGGGAGTAGTCCGCAACTGGGGTGATTATGCGCTTACGCCAGCCACCGCAGGTGGGGCAACTCCGCGGTGCCCCCGGTAGACTCATTTGTTCGATGCCTGCCGCGCCCCTGCCGGGGGCCTTTACGACCGGGCGGGAGTGGAAGCATCGGCCAGCTGCGCTATCATGGCCTCAGAAATGGTGGGCGTGGCCCCCTGGCAAGTGGCCACCAGCGCCCCCGCCGCGCAGGCAAAGCGCAGGCAGACGGCGGGCGCGTCTTGCCGAAGCAGGCCGCGCAGTAGGGCTGCCAGGAAAGCGTCGCCGCTGCCAATGGTATCCTTCACCTCCACCGGAAAGCCGGGGTGGTGGAAGAACTCGGCGCCGTGGTAGAGCACGGCGCCGTTTTCGCCGCGGCTCACGCACACCGTTTGCAAGGAATAGCGGCGGGCCAGGCTGAGCATGGCCGTTTCCAGGTCGGCCGGGGCATCGTACCAGCCGGCAATCAACGCCAGCTCGTGGTGATTGAGCTTGGCGATGTCGGCCGAGGTCAGCAGGCGTTCCACCACGGGTTGGTTGTAGTGCGGGGCGCGCAGGTTCACGTCGAACACGCGCAGGGGCGCCCGCTCCAGCAGCCGAAACAAGGTACTGGCCGTGGTGGGGCTGCGGGCAGCGAGGCTGCCGTGCACGAACACATTGGCTTGGGCCACGGCGGCTTCCACCGCCTCGTTGTGCTCGATGTAGTCCCAGGCCACGGGCTGCACAATGTCGTACACCACCTCGCTGCGGTCGTCTACGTTGGCCTGAACCGCTCCGGTTGGGTGCGTGGGCCCGCGCTGCACCAGGTCGGTGGCCAGGCCGTGGCTGGCCACAAAGTCGAGCAGCTCGGCGCCCAGCTCGTCGGTGCCCACGCGGCTCACGAGGCGGGGCTGCAGGCCCAGGTTGCGCAGGTGCACGGCCACGTTCATGGGTGCGCCACCGGGCTGCTTGCCAGAAGGCAGCACGTCCCACAGCATCTCGCCGAAACAGATTATGGATGGGTGCATGGGTGGAAGGTTTTGGGTTTTGGCTGCTCAGTTCGCTGCACTCAGCATGACAGGAGGCACGATACAGAGACATTGGCTGCGCTCTGCACGACGAGCGCCTTTGTTTCTTGTTGGTTGAATTTCAATGCGCAAACACCTCGCGTTCTACCTTTTCCAGCGAGGTGCCTTTGGTTTCCGGCATCGCCTTCCAGACGAAAAGGAGCTGCAGCACCATCATGGCCGAGAAGAACAGGAACACCGTGCCGCCGCCCAGATAGGCCGCGACCGAGGGGAAGCTGAAGGCCACAACGGCCGCCATTAACCAGTGCGTGAAGCTGCCCAGCGCCTGCCCGCTGGCCCGCACCTCGTTGGGAAAAATCTCGGAGATAAACACCCAAATCACGGCGCCTTGCGAGAAGGCGAAAAAGGCGATGTAGCAGAACAGCAGCGCCGGCACAGTGAAGCCGGCGAAATCCTGCACGTAGAAAGCCCGCGCCACCAGGCCCAGCGTCGCAATGAGCCCCACCGAGCCCACCAGCATGAGCTTGCGCCGGCCAAACCGGTCAATCACCTGCAAGGCCAGCAGGGTGAACACCAAATTTATCAGGCCGATGCCGGCCGAGGACAGCAGGGCCGAGCTTTTGCCCAACCCCGTCATCTCGAAAATGCGCGGGGCGTAGTAAATGATGGCGTTGATGCCCGACACCTGGTTGAAGACGGCGAAGAGCACGGCCAGCGTGACGGGCCGGGTGTACTTGCCCGAGAACAGGCGCGGCGCCGCTTCGGCGCGGGCGGCGTTTTGCGACGCAAGCAGGCTTTCCACCGTTTCCTCGGCCGTGGCGGGGTTGATGACGGTAAAAATGCGGCGGGCCTCGTCCACCATGCCTTTCTTGAGCAGCAGCCAGCGCGGGCTTTCGGGAATGGTGAGCACCGTGGCCACGAACAAGGCGGCGGGCGCGGCCTGAATGCCGAGCATCCAGCGCCAGGCATTGGGCCCGAGGTCGCGCAGCAGGTAGTTCGACAGGTAGGCGAAGAGGATGCCGAACACGATGTTGAACTGGAACAGGGCCACCATCTTCCCCCGCCGGTCGGGCGGTGAAATCTCGGTGATGTAGAGCGGCGCGGCCACCGACGACGCCCCCACTCCTACCCCGCCCAGGAAGCGGAACACCAGAAACACGCTCCAGTCGTGGGCCAGGGCCGTGCCCAGCGCCGAGAAAAAGTAGGCCAGCGCAATCCAGAACAAGGTTTTGCGGCGCCCGAACCGGTCGGCGGGCAGGCCACCGAACAGGGAGCCCAGGATGGTGCCGAACAACGCAATGGAAACCGTGAGCCCCTGCTGAAACGGGTTGAGCTGCCAATAGCCCTGCAGCGTCTGCTCGACGCCCGAGATAACGGCCGTGTCGAAACCAAACAGGAAGCCGCCCAAAGCAGCCGTGACGGACCAGAACAAGATGCTGCGGTTACGGCTCATAGTCGGATGGCGGCGGTTGAAAAGGATGTTATCAGGCTTGTTCTCATCGAACCACCCTTTCCTTCATCTGACAGGCTAGGGAGCAGCTTCGCAATTTGGCTGCCGGCACGAGTTACACAATAGGGCCCACCGGGACGCGATGCTGGGCCGCCTTCTTGGTTTAGATTGGCAAGGTAGGAGTTTGGTCATACAACTTCACGGGCGTAAACCACGGGCGGCGGCCCGCCCAAACGCCCCACAATTGCCCGTGTTTACGCTTCTATTCAGCGCCGGCGGAGCGGGCCAGCGCACCACCCAAGGGCGGCTTCGACACACTCCTGTACTATCCTGTGGCCTGGCCGTTGGGTAAGTACCTGCGCTGGACTTCCACAGGCGGTATTGCCCTGATAATTGCCCTGTAAGAGGCCTGCTGGCAGGACAAGGCGGGAGCTTGCGCAGCCAGCACCGACGCTCGCCACTGCTGAGGCAGGTCCTTTTAGGGGTGGTTACGGCCGTGGCACTGTGGCCATCATCGGCGGGTGATGTGCGCGGCAAACAGGCGGCTAGAGCTGCTGGAGCCACTGCCAAGGTGCTCGCCGCGTCGGGCTGTGTAGCAGTAGTTGGGCCAGCGAATGATAAAATGATAGCATAAAAAGTAAAAAAAGTGTAGGATTTATATTTTTCAGGAGAGCACAGGTGAGTCTGCGCAAACGATTGAGATAGATTTGACCACTGACTGAGTACCTACTCACCGCTGAGTGCCTACTCACCAAAGGTCCTGTTCTGTTTCTTCATCCAAACCCACCACCTATGCAACCTAAAATTTACAGATTCACCTGCTTGCTGCTGTTGCTGCTAGTGGGCCTCTATGCCCCCGCGTGGTCCCAGGACCTCACCGTGAGCGGCAAAGTGACGGGCGACGGCAAAGAAGCGCTTCCCGGCGTGACCGTGCTGGTAAAGGGCACCACCAATGGCACCGGCACCGCCGCCGACGGCAGCTACACCCTGCAAGCCCCTGCCAACGCCACGCTGGTGTTCTCCTTTGTGGGCTACGCCACGCAGGAAGTGCCAGTGGCCGGCAAAACGAACATTGACATCAATCTGGTCACCGACCAAAAGGGCCTCGACGAAGTGGTGGTGGTGGGCTACGGCACCCAAAAGGCCAGCAACGTAACGGGCGCCATCACCGGCATTACAGCCAAGGAGATTGAGGAGCGGCCCGTCAACCGCATCGAGAATGCGCTGGTGGGCCAGATGCCCGGCGTGTACGTGCAGACGCCCACCGGCGAGCCGGGCGCAGAACTCCAGATTCGGGTGCGGGGCGCGGCCTCCATCAATGCGTCGAATGACCCCCTGTACGTGGTAGACGGCGTGCCCGTGGACAACCTGCGCGGCATCAACCCCACCGACGTGGCCAACATTGAAGTGCTGAAAGACGCGGCTTCGGCGGCTATTTACGGCTCGCGCGGCTCCAACGGCGTGGTGCTCGTGACCACCAAGCGCGGTAAGAAAGGTGCGGCCAAGCTGCAGTTTTCGGGCTACACGGGCATTCAGCTGGCCGAAAGTCGGCTCGACGTGCAGTCGGCGGAAGAGTGGATTCAGATGCGCAAAGAAGGCATCGACCTGGACTGGCTGGCGCAAAACCCCCTCAACCGCGCGGAGGACTCGCGGGCCACGCGCATTCAGCGCCTCACCGTGAACGGCGTGGCCCCGAGCCAGACCAACATCATTCGCTACACGCACGACCCCAAATGGGCGTACGGGCGCGACAGCCTGGACTACATTGACTGGCAGAACGCCATTTTCCGGCGGGCCGTGATGCAGCAGTACACGGTGGGCGTGTCGGGCGGTACCGACAACGTGAACTACAACGTAAACGGCTCGTTCCTGGACCAGAAGGGCATCATCATCGGCAGCGACTTGCAGCGCGCCACCCTGCGCGCCAACATCGACGCCCAAATTCGCAAGGGCATCAAGCTGACCATGACCCTGGCCCCGAGCATGGAATGGAGCAGCCTGGGCCGGGTGGACGGCACCGGCGGCCAAGCGTTGAATGCCGCTCAAATGCCGCCGGTGTCGCCTAAGGGCGCGGGCATCTACGCGGGCGCCGACCCCTACTTTACCTACGCGTGGTCGGGCCGCTACATCAGCCCCGTGGCCGTGATGGAGCGCACCGATGCCAGCGGCACCCGCACCCGCCTCAACGCCAACATGGGCCTGAACTTCGACCTCTACAAAGGCCTGCAAATGCAGCTGCTGGGCGCCATGGACAACGGCTACTTCCAGGACCAGGTATTCACCCCCACCAATGCCAGCCGTGACTGGCCAGGGGCCGCCGAAGGCTCGCTAAGCACCTCGCGCTACTCGCAGACCTTCAACACCCGCTACCTCTTCCAGAGCGTGCTGAACTACACCCGCACGTTTGGCGACCACAGCCTCAACGCCATCCTGGGGTATTCGGTGGAGCGCACCCGCAACGATTTTTCGCAGCAGGAAAACGGCCAGCTGCCCAACGACGCCACCTACCTGTTCGACCGCGCCAACTCGACCGCCAACCGCAGCTTTATCACGGCCGGCAAGGAGGCGCTGCTGTCGTACTTCACCCGGGCCCAGTACGACTACAAGCAGAAGTACCTGGTGTCGGCCAGCTTGCGCCGCGACGGCTCGTCCAAGTTCGGCGCCAACCGGCCCTTCGGCTACTTCCCGGCCGTGTCGCTGGGCTGGCGCGTATCGGGCGAGAATTTCATGCAGGGCGTGACCTTCATCAGCGACCTGAAACTGCGGGCCAGCTGGGGCACGACCGGCAACAACCGCATTCCCAACAACTCGCAGTTTGCGCTCCTTTCGGCCAGCAACTACCCGCTAAACGGGCAAAATGCTAATGGTTTTGCGCCCTCGAGCCTGAGAAACGACGAGCTGGGCTGGGAGCAAACGGCCAGCTACAACTACGGCCTCGATTTTAGCGTGCTGCAGAACCGTCTGCAGGTGACGGCCGACTACTACACCAAAAGCACCACCGACCTGCTGTACCGCGTGCCCCTCTCGTCGCTCACGGGCTTCCGAAACACCTTCCTCAACATCGGCGAAGTGTTTAACCAAGGCGTGGAACTGGGGCTGACCTCGCGCAACTTGGTCGGTGCATTCGAGTGGAGCACCAACTTCAATGCTTCTTACAATACGAACCGCGTAGAAAGGCTGGACTACGACAACACGCCCGTGCCCACGGGCGAGCTTCCCGGCGGGGCCGGCTTCGCGAGCATTCTGCAGGTGGGCCTGCCCATCAACTCCTACGTGCTCTACCACGCCATCGGCGTGTACCAGACCCAGGCCGAAGTGGACACCGAGCCGAAGCTGACCAACACCCGCGTGGGCGACGTCAAGTACCGCGACGTGAACAAGGACGGCAAAATCACCGACGCCGACCGCACCATCATGGGCAACCCCACGCCCGACTACATTTTCGGCATCACCAACACGTTCCGCTACAAAGGCTTCGACCTGACCGTGCTGGTGAATGCCCAGCAAGGCGGCGAGTTGTACTCGGTTATCGGCCGCTCCATCGACCGGCCCGGCATGGGCTACCTCTACAACCACGCCTCCACCTGGAACAACCGGTGGAAGTCGGTGGCCGAGCCCGGCGACGGCAAAACGCCCAGCATCACGGCTCAGAACAGCTCGCTGCTCGACTCGCGCTGGCTCTACAGCTCCGACTACATCCGCATCAAGAACGTGACGCTGGGCTACAACCTGCCCAAGAAGCGCTTCTACTCCGGCGCCCGCCTCTACGTGGCCCTCGAAAACGCCTACATCTGGCACAACTACACCGGCGGCTTCTCGCCCGAGGCCCTGCAGGCCGGAGGCTTCGACAACGGCAGCTACCCGCAGGCCCGCACCTACACCGTCGGCTTCAACCTGTCGCTGTAACGCCCTCCCACCCCAACCGACATTCCGATGAAAGCTTTTAAACACATTGCTTGCGCCGCTGCCCTGAGCGTGGCCGGGCTGCTGGCCACCTCCTGCAAAGAGGACATTCTCTACATCCCGCCCGTGGCCAACAACACGGTGGACGAGTTCTACACCAGTGAAACCCAGGTAAACCAAGGCGTTCTGGCCATTTACAACGGCGGCCTGTCGTTGCCCGAAAGCTCCCACTGGTTCCTGGCCGAGTTCCGCTCCGACAATGTTGCCGCCGACGTCGCTTCTGTACAGCGGGACTACAGCGACGTGAGCAACTTCAACACCACCTCCCAAACCAACCAGCTGCAAGCTACCTGGAGCGACCTGTACGAAATCGTGTACCGGGCCAACGTCCTGCAGGAGAAAATACAGCCCTTCGGCTTTGCGCGCGTCGAGCAATTCAAGGGCGAGGCGCGGTTTCTGCGCGCGCTGGCCTATTTCGACCTCGTTCGTTATTGGGGAGCCGTACCCATTGTCAGCAAAACGCTCAGCAACGAAGAAGCGAAACAAGTACCTCGCTCGCCCGTTGCCGACGTCTACAAGTTCATCATCGACGACCTGACCTTCGCAGCCACCGCCTTGCCGGCCGCGTACCCCACCGCCGACAAGGGCCGCGCCACCCGGTGGGCCGCCAAAGCCCTCCTGGGCAAGGTGTACCTCACCATGTACGGCTACCCGCTGCGCCAGGCCAGCGCCCTGCCCCTGGCCAAAAAGGAGCTGATGGACGTGTACGCCGCCGCCGGCGCCAACACTTTCTCGGTGGCGCCAAACTTTGCCGACCTGTTTAAAGCGGCCAATGACAATAAGTACACGGTGTTCGAAATCCAGTACGCCTCGGGCGGCACGGGTGTCGGCAACCCCATTCCGTGGCAGCAGGGCCAGGTGTTTCCCACGTTCTGGTCACCGTTCACGGCCTTTGCCGCCGACTTCACACTGCCGCCCGCCTTGTTTGGCGCCAACTGGCCCAAGGCCGACAAACGCAAAGCCGCTACCCTCGACTCGGTCATCCGCAACCCCACCACTAACGCCATCGTGGCCGGTCGGCCCCAGTTCACCAAGTTTCTCGAGAAAGGCATCACGGGGATACAAAACCGGACGGATTACCCTAACAACTTCCCCATCATCCGCTTCGAAGACGTGGTGCTGATGTATGCCGAGGTGCTGAACGAGGAAAGTGGCCCGTCGGCCCTGGCCATCAGCCTAGTTAATCAGATTCGCACCCGTTCGGGCTTGGCTCCATTCACACCTACCTCGCCCGAAGCCGCTACGCAGGACGCTTTCCGCGCTGCCGTGCTCAAAGAGCGCCGCTACGAATTCATTGCCGAAGGCCAACGCTGGCACGACCTAGTGCGCACCGGTAATGCCATTTCGGTGATGACGGCCTTCAAACGGGCCACCACCGGCACCTCGGCCACGGGCGGCGCCAACTTCCGCCAGCTAGATGAGCACGACCTAATTTTCCCCATTCCAATTCTAGAGCTGCGCCTCAACCCTGGCTTCTGGCAGCAGAACTCCGGCTATAACTAGCCTTTTCTGCTCAAATCGACGCAATAGAAACGTCATGCTGAGCGCAGCCGAAGCATCTCGCGTGTGGTAGCAATTCATTTACCATTGCTGACGAGATGCTTCGACTGCGCTCAGCATGACGTTCTTCTTTTTGGTTGAATCCGTCTTTTCTGCTCTCAATGAAAACTCGCTGTTCTCTCCTGTTTTCCACTCTCGCCTTGCTAGCTACCGGCCCATCAGCAGCGCCGCCTCCGGCCCCACAAGCCCAACCCGAGCGCCTGGGGCGGGGCGTGGTGGCCATTGCCCAACCCGACGGCAAGGT
This sequence comes from Hymenobacter sp., assembly GCF_036388155.1. NCBI lineage: Bacteria > Pseudomonadati > Bacteroidota > Cytophagia > Cytophagales > Hymenobacteraceae > Hymenobacter > Hymenobacter sp. Next base: position 17,035 of record NZ_DASVSI010000169.1, read on the forward strand.
GTTCGTGAGTTGGCGCTTGCTGATGACCGATGCGCCCAACGTAGCCTTCGATATTTATCGGCTAGCCGTTACTGGTCCACCGGTGAAATTGAACGACAAGCCGCTTGTTGGCGGCACCAATTGGGTCGATGCCAACCTGCCCATTCAACCACTTGCCAAGTACTTCGTGCGTACAAGCAGTTCGTTGGCAGTAGCGTTTAAAGCCAATACCGCAGAAAACAAAGACCAATCGGCCTACGCCAGCATTTGGGGCGACGGTATCCTGCGCGTGCCCCTGCAGCAACCAGCCGGCGGCACCGTGAGCAGCGGCGCCGAAACCAGCGCCTACACCTACACCGCCAACGACGCTTCCGTGGCCGACGTGGACGGCGACGGCACCTACGAAATTGTGCTGAAGTGGGAGCCCACCAACAGCCGCGACAACGGCTCGTCGGGCATCAGTGGCCCCGTGCTGCTTGATGCCTATAAGCTAGACGGCACCCGGTTGTGGCGCATTGATTTGGGGAGGAATATCCGTGCTGGGGCGCACTACACCCAGTTTATGGTGTACGATTTCGACGGTGATGGCAAGGCAGAAGTGGCCTGCAAAACTGCCGACGGCACCGTGGACGGTAAGGGTAAAATCATTGGCGACGCCAGCAAGGACTACCGCACTCTCACCGTGCCCACCGACGGCGGCCCCGGCGTAGCTTCAACCCGTGACAGCAAATACGGCCGCATCCTGGCGGGCCCGGAGTATTTCACGGTCTTCAACGGTGCCACCGGGGCGGCTATGGCCACGGCGCCCTACCTACCCGCCCGCGGCGACCTGGGCGGCTGGGGCGGCATCGGCGGCAATGGCGGCAACGACAGCCACGGCAACCGCGCCGACCGTTTCGTGGCCGCCGTGGCCTACCTCGACGGGCAGCGGCCCAGCGTGGTGATGTGCCGCGGCTACTACGGCCGCTCGGTGCTGGCGGCCTGGGACTGGCGCGGCGGCAAGCTGACCTCGCGCTGGGTATTCGACTCCAAAGACGACAAAAATCCCTTCTCCGGCATGGGCAACCACGGCCTGAGCGTAAACGACGTGGACGGCGACGGCAAAGACGAAATCGTGTACGGCTCGATGGTGGTGGATGACAACGGCACCGGCCTTTTCAGCACCGGCCTGCGCCACGGCGACGCCCTGCACGTGAGCGATTTCGACCCCAGCAACCCCGGCCTGGAAGCGTGGGGCGTGCACGAAAACGAGGAAAAGGTGCCCGGCCACGAAAACGGCCCCGGCGCGGCCCTGTACGACGCCAAAACCGGCAAAGTCCTCTTCGCCCAACTGCCCGGTCAGGACGTAGGCCGCGGCATGGCCGCCGACATCGACCCGCGCCACCCCGGCGCCGAGGTGTGGGCCAACCCGCCCGAACTGGGCCTGCTCTCCGCCAAAGGCGAAAAAATAGGCCCGGCGCCGCGCTCCGTCAATTTCGGCCTGTGGTGGGACGGCGACTTGCTGCGCGAACTACTCAATGACACCCGCGTAGAAAAATGGGACTACCAGGCCGGCCAGCTCACTACTTTGCTCGATGGCAAGCCCCTGGGCGCCGCGTCCTGCAACGGCACCAAGGCCACTCCTACCCTCAGCGCCGACCTATTGGGCGATTGGCGCGAAGAGGTAATCTGGCGCAACGCCAACAACCAGGAACTCCTGATTTTCAGCACCACCATTCCCACCCAACACCGCTTCGTAACCCTGATGCAGGACCGCACCTACCGCCTGGGCGTGGCCCGAGAAAACGCCGGCTACAACCAGCCGCCGCATACCGGCTTCTTCCTGGGCGAAGGCATGAAGGGCGTGGCAACGGGCCCAAAGGTCAATTGAGGGCTGGGCGGTCTAAGACCCTGACGAAACCAACCGACAAAACCGTCATGCTGAGCGCAGCCGAAGCATCTCGCGTGTGGTAGTAAACCAATCGACAGGTTTAGTGACCCGAGCGAGATGCTTCGACTCCGCTCAGCATGAGGTTAGGTGGAACACAATGGCGGGCAGATTTGATGGTCTGCAATAACGCAATCACCTAAGCCCAATTCCTCGGCACAGGTGAGTGCAGGATACCACGCCCCGCATTCCTGCCAACATTTGAGCCTGAACAACTCGCTTGTTCGCAGCGCACCTCCTGAGACCCGCCCGATGAAAGCATTCTTACTTGCGGCCCGCCGCGCCACTACGGTGGCCTTGCTGCTGGGCAGCCTGGCGGCCTCGGCCCAAAGCCCCGGCCGGGTCACCACCTCCTTCGACCCCAATTGGCGCTTCCTTAAGGGCGAAGCTAAAGGCGCCGAGCAGCCCGCTTTCGCCGATGCCAAGTGGCGCACGCTGGCCGTGCCGCACGACTGGAGCATCGAAGGCCCGTACGACCAGGCCAACCCCACCAGCCGCGGCGGGGGCTACTTGCCGGCCGGTGTGGGCTGGTACCGCAAAACCTTCACCCTGCCCGCCACCGACGCTCAGCGGCGCGTCCGCGTCGAGTTCGACGGCGTGATGGCCAACAGCGAGGTGTGGATTAACGGCGTGTCGCTCGGCCAACGGCCCTACGGCTACAGCAGCTTCAGTTACGACCTGACCAAGCACCTCAAGTTCGGCAAGGGCCAAACCAACGTGCTGGCCGTGCGCGCCGACAACACCGTGCAGCCGGCCTCGCGCTACTACACCGGCGCGGGCATCTACCGGCACGTGCGGCTGGTGAGCACCGCGCCCGCGCATTTTGAGGAAGGCGGCGTGTACGTAGCCGCCACTCCGGAGGGCGTAGGCAAAGGCAACGTGGAAGCAGCAACCATCAAAGTGCAGGCCGATGTAATCAATCAATCGGCGGCAAGCGGGGAGTACGTGCTGCAAACCACCATTCTGGACTCCAGCGGCAAAAGCGTAGCAACCACAGAAACAAAGCAAACCGTGGCGGCCGGCAAGTCGGCGACGGTCAGCCAGGACCTGCGCATTGCCAAGTCGGTTCAGCTGTGGTCAACCAACACGCCGGTGCTGTACAAGGCAGTTTCTACGCTGCGCAGCGGCACTGCGGCGCTCGACAACGTGACCACGCCGTTCGGCATTCGCGAAGCCAAGTTTGACGCGGCCACCGGCTTTTCGCTGAACGGCATCCCGATGAAAATCAAGGGTGTGTGCCTGCACCACGACGCGGGCGGCCTGGGCGCGGCCGTACCGCTGGCCGCCTGGCAGCGCCGCCTGGAAGTGCTGCGCGAGGCGGGCGTGAATGGCATTCGCACTGCGCACAACCCGGTGGCGCCGGAGTTTCTGGACCTCTGCGACCAGATGGGCTTCCTGGTGATGGACGAGACATTTGACACCTGGACCGCCGCCAAAAACAACGGCGAGCAGGGCTACAACCGCTTCTTCACGAAATGGTGGGAAGCCGACACCCGCGCCATGGTCGTGCGTGACCGCAACCACCCCAGCATTGTGATTTACAGCGTGGGCAACGAAATCCACGACAACCTCAACAACCCCGAGGGCTTCAAGAAATACAAGGACCAGCAGGACCTCATTCACCAACTCGACCCCACGCGACCCGTCACCATGGCCCTGTTCCGCCCCGGCCAAAGCAAGGTGTACGAAAACGGCTTTGTGGAAACCATGGACGTGGTGGGCCAGAACTACCGCGAAAATGAGCTGGTGGCTGCCCACCAGGCCAAGCCCGAGCGCAAGGTCATCGGCACTGAAAACGGCCATCAGCTCACGGCCTGGCTGGCGTTGCGCGACAACCCCTACATGGCCGGCCAATTCCTGTGGGTAGGCTTCGACTACCTGGGCGAGAGCGACTGGCCCCGCACCACTTACGACCAAGGCCTGTTTGACCGCATCAGCGGCTGGAAGCCCCGCGCCTACCAGCGCCAAAGCTGGTGGAGTGACAAACCGATGGTGCGCATGGTGCGCAAAAGCGACAACGCTGGAGCCGGCGTGCTTGTCGCCGACTGGACGCCCACCGACTTCGACACCTACGACGACGGCAAAGTTGAAGCCTATAGCAACGCCGAGGAAGTGGAGCTGTTCCTGAACGACAAGTCCTTGGGCAAGAAAGCCAAGCCCGCCGACGACAGCCCCCGCACCTGGGACGTGACCTTCGCGAAAGGCACCCTGCGCGCCGTGGCCCGCAACAAAGGCCAAGAAGTAGCCACCGACGAGCTCAAAACCGCCCGCCCGCCCGCATCATTCTCACTACTAGCCGGCCCCGCCTCAGCACCAGTTGGGACGACGCGGCCTATGTGACGGCCCGCGTGGTGGACGCCAACGGCGTGCTCTGCCCCAATGCCGACAACCCCATCAAGTTCAGCATGACCGGCCCGGGCCAGGTGGCCGCCGTGGACAACGGCGACGTGAACAGCCACGAAGCCTACCAGGCCAGCCAACGCAAAGTGTACCGGGGCGAGTGCGTGGCCATTGTCAAGGCCAAAAGCACGGGCGGCGGCATCACCCTGAAAGCCTCCGCGCCGGGCCTCGCCGATGGCACCGTGACCATTGACACCGGCGCCAAAGTCACCCAGTAGATGAATTTGGCCATTATCAATCTAAAGAAAAAGACCGTTCTGTTGAGTCGAAAGCCCATCATGCCGAGCGCAGCCGAGGCATCTCGCTCGGTGCAGTAATCCAAACGCAAGAAAAGAGTCACTACAACACGCGAGATGCTTCGGCTTCGGCTGCGCTCGGCATGATGGGCGGGTTTATCAGCACCTGTTGCCGCTTTGGTTACTTGGACTGATTTTCTCTATTCTCCCACTCTATGAAAAACAAACACCTTCCCCGGCATCTGCTAGCTGCCGTTACGCTGCTATTTCTGCTGGTCGCCTTCACTAAGCCGGGCCCCAAGCCTACGATTTTCCTCATCGGGGACTCCACGGTGCGCAACACCAACGCCCCGCAAATGGGCTGGGGCAACGTCGTGGCCACCTACTTCGACACCACCAAAATCAAGGTGCAGAATAACGCCATGGCTGGCCGGAGCACCCGCACATTCATCACTGAGGGGCGCTGGGAAAAGACCATCGCGGCCATCAAGCCGGGCGACTTCCTCATCATGCAATTCGGCCACAACGAAGGCAGTGCGCCCGACACCAGTAAGGCTGGCCGCCGCGGCGTGCTGCGCGGCACCGGCGACGAAACCAAGGCCCTCGTATGGCCTGATGGCCATCCCGAAACTGTAAACACTTATGGCTGGTACCTGCGCAAATTCATCCGCGAAGCCAAGGCAAAAGGCGCCACACCCATTGTGGCTTCCATGATTCCGCGCAACGAGTGGAAGGAAGGCAAGGTCATCCGGGCCAGCAATGACTTTGGCAAATGGGCCCAAGAAGTGGCCCAACAGGAAGGCGTGGCGTTCATCAATCTGAACGAAATCACGGCCCTGAAATACGAAAAGCTAGGCCCCGACGAGGTGAAGAAGTTCTTCCCCGGCGACCACACGCACACCAACGAAGCCGGTGCCCGCGTCAACGCCGAATCGGTGGTAGACGGCATCCGCAGCAACAAGAAAATTGCCCTCAACAAATTCCTGAAAAAAGAGCGGCTGTAGAAACACGACGCTCTGCAATCCTTAACCACGGTTCCCTTCTCTCCAAGAACAACCCACAATAATGTCATCAAGACCGTCATGCTGAGCGCAGCCGAAGCATCTCTACTGCTGCACTAACATTGATTAGTTGCGCGGAAGAGATGCTTCGGCTGCGCTCAGCATGACGGTCACTTGCCTATGAAATCCACTAAATACAACCTGTCTTTTCGAGCCAACCTCAGCCTTGGGCTGCTTCTCCTCACGCTGCTGCTCGCCGGCTTTACCGCACAGCAGTCAGCGCGCCGCAAGCCCACGCTATTCCTCATCGGCGACTCCACCGTGAAAAACGGCAAAGGCAAGGGTGACGGCGGCCTCTGGGGCTGGGGCAATTTCCTGCCCGCAGCGTTTGATACGACTCGCATTCACATCGAGAACCATGCCCTGGGCGGCACCAGCAGCCGGACTTTCCAAACGAAGGGGCTGTGGAGCGCCGTGCAAGCCAAAATTCAGCCCGGCGACTTCGTCATCATGCAGTTTGGGCACAACGACTGCGGCCCGCTGGCCGACACCGCCCGGGCCCGCGGCACCATCAAAAGCAACGGCGAGGAGAGCGAGGAAATCTACAACCCCATCACCAAGCAGCAGGAAGTAGTGCACAGCTACGGCTGGTACCTGCGCAAATTCATTGCCGATACCAAAGCCAAAGGCGCCACGCCCATAGTCTGCTCGCTCATTCCGCGCGACACCTGGAAGGACGGCAAGGTGAACCGCGCCACCAACGACTACAACAAATGGGCCGCCGAAGCCGCCAAGCAAGGCGGCGCCTACTTCATCGACCTCAACCAACTGGTGGCCGACAAATACGACCGCGAAGGCCAGGCCAAAGTCGGCACCGTGTACTTCACTTCCAAAGACCACACCCACACCATCGAAGCCGGCGCGCAGCTCAACGCCGCCACCGTAGCCGAGGGCATTCGCGCCAACAAGAAGCTGCCGCTGCGCAAGTTTTTGCTGAAAAAGTAGCTGATTCAGTGAGTCCAACAGCACTAGAACCGTCATGCTGAGCGGAGCCGAAGCATCTCTACTACCCCGTTTGTCATCCTGAGCAGAGCGAAGGACCTTATCACCCTCGCGCCACCAAAAACTCGGACACCGTGATAAGATGCTTCCTTCGTCAGCATGACACGGTGCGGTAGAGATGCTTCGGCTGCGCTCAGCATGACACCCCTTTTATCATTCCGATAGCCTCATGCTTACCTCTCCCCTTACCCGCTTCTTCCAGCTTCTATTCTTCGGTTCTGCGCTGCTGTTCACTCAGGCCAGCCATGCCCAGTCGGCGGCGCAAAAGCAAGTGCAATACCTCTCCGGCCGCGACAACCGCCGCGCGGTGAAGTGGGACTTCTACTGCACCAGCGGGCGCAAAAGCGGCTTCTGGACCACTATCGCCGTGCCCTCGTGCTGGGAGCAAGAAGGATTTGGCCTCTACAACTACGGCCGCGACTACAAAACCTACGGCAAGAATTTCCGCTTCGCCAACGAGCAGGGCCTGTACAAGCACAGCTTCACGGTGCCCGCAGCTTGGCGCGGGCGGCGGGTTGAAATTGTATTTGAAGGCTCGATGACGGACACCGAAGTGAAGGTGAACGGGGCCGGGGCCGGGGCCATTCACCAAGGTGCCTTCTACCGCTTCAAGTACGACATCACCGACAAGCTCAAATTCGGCGAGGCCAACGTGTTGGAGGTGAAAGTAAGCAAGATGTCGGCCGACGCCAGCGTGAACAATGCCGAGCGACTGGCCGACTACTGGGTATTTGGCGGGATTTTCCGGCCGGTGTATCTGCAGGCGTACCCGCAGCAGTACGCCGAAAACGTGGCCATCGACGCCCGAGCCAACGGCGCGTTCACGCTCCGCGCCAACCTGCGCAACGTGAAGCAAGCCGCCCAGCTCCAAGCCGACATCGTGGACGCGGCCGGCCAAACCGTGGGCACCGCCAGCACCAGCGTGGCAGCCGGCGACACCGCGGCGCGCCTGAGCACCACCGTGAAAAACCCTCGCCAGTGGACCAGCGAAACGCCCACTCTCTACCGCGCCCGCGTCACGCTGCGCACCGGCACCGAAACCCAGTACCAAACCACCGAAACCTTCGGCTTCCGCACCATTGAGGTGCGCCGCGGGCTGGGCATTTACGTGAACGGCACGCAGGTAAAAATGAAGGGCACCAACCGCCACAGTTGGTGGCCCGAAACCGGCCGCACCCTCAACGATTCCATCCACCTGATGGACGTGAAGCTGCTGAAGGAGATGAACATGAACGCCGTGCGCATGTCGCACTACCCGCCCGACGCCGAGTTCCTGCACCTCTGCGACTCGTTGGGCCTATACGTGCTCGACGAGCTGGCGGGCTGGCAGAAGTTTTACAGCACCAAAGCCGGCACGCCGCTGGTGCGCTCCATGGTGGAGAAAGACCAGAACCACCCCAGCATCATTTTCTGGAACAACGGCAATGAAGGCGGCACCAATAAAGAGCTGGACGCCGTTTTCTACCAGTACGACCTCACCAGGCGGCCCGTCATTCACCCCCACCACCGCCCCGGCAACGCCGTGAACGGCATCGACTGCAACCACTACGAGAACTACTACAGCACCCGCGACATCTTGGCGGATTCGCTTATCTACATGCCCACCGAATTCCTGCACAGCCAGGACGATGGCGGCGGCGGGGCCGGCCTGGCCGACATGTGGGAACTGCACTGGAAAGCGCAACGCTCGGGCGGCGGCTTCCTCTGGGCCATGGTGGACGAGGGCATCACGCGCACCGACCAAAACGGCATCATCGACGTGAACGGCGTGAACGCGCCCGACGGCCTCATGGGCCCGCACCGCGAGAAAGAAGGCAGCTTCTACGCCATCCGGGAGATTTTCTCGCCCATCAAAATCAGCCTGAAAGAGCTGCCTGCGAAGTTCAGCGGCCGCGTACCCGTCGAAAACCGCTTCCACTTCACCAACCTCAGCCAGTGCTTTTTCCAGTGGGAACTGGTGAACTACCGCAAGCCCAGCGACGCCTACGCTGGCAGCATTACGGCCAAGAAAAGCCGCATAAAAAGCCCCAAAGTGGCCCCGTTAGCCACCGGCCAATTGAACCTGGAGCTACCAAAGGACTGGAAAAACTACGACGCCGTGGTACTCTCCGCCTTCGACCCCGTCAAAAACCTGGTGTATAAATGGACTTGGAAAACCAGCAACAACGCCAAGCTGCTCGACGGCGTGCTGGCCCTTACCAGCAAAGAAAAAGCCCCCGTCGAAGTCACCGAAATTGACACCGCCCTCACCCTGAAGGCAAACAATATCACGGTCACATTTAGCAAAAAAACCGGCCGTATTTCGGCCATAAAGGGCAATAATGGCGACAGGCTTTCCTTCACCAACGGCCCCGTGCTGGTGGCCGGCACCGCCACCTTCACCGGCCTCACGCACCGCACCGAGCCCGACGGCGAAGTAGTGGAAGCCGCTTACACCGGCGACCTGAAAACCGTGCGCTGGAAAATGCACGGCACCGGCTGGCTGCGAATGGAGTATGAGTACGCCCTGACCGGCGACCACCAATTTGCTGGCATCAGCTTCAGCTACCCCGAGAACTTTGTCATCGGGGCCAAGTGGCTGGGCAAAGGCCCCTACCGTGTGTGGAAAAACCGCTTGCAGGGCGTGGGCACCAACGTGTGGAGCAACGCCAACAACAGCACCCAAACGGCTGCCGCGCCCTGGATTTACCCCGAGTTCAAAGGCTATTTCGCCGATATCGCGTGGATGGAAATGAACACCGTGGAAGGCAAATTTCTTATCGCCAGCCCGGACAAAGACCTGTTCATCCGCCGCTTCAATTTCTACGGCCTCACCGGCATCAAGCCCACGCCCGGCTTGCCCACTGGCGACCTGTCCTTCCTCGACGCCATCCCGCCCATCGGCACCAAGTTGGGCCTAAACATCGACCCCAACCCCAAAAACCTGGGTCCGGCCAGCGAAACCAACCACTTCACCGGCACCCCCACCAAGCGCACGCTCTACTTCTACTTCGGCCTCCCGCCGACGGATAGCAAGCCCCAGCCCTACATCGCGCCGGTAAAGGACGACTTGTTTTAGAGGTCAGCAACTTTCCTCCCCATCACCATAGCTCCCGTGATGGTAACGGACTGGTCATGCAGAGCGCAGCGAAGCATCTCGCATGGGTGGTAATTAGTTGAAGCACGCGAGATGCTTCGCTGCGCTCTGCATGACGGTTTTTATGTGTCGAATGACACATGCTTGGCAGAATTGAATGCTTTCTCTCTACAACTCGGATTATTCCACCAGCTGCGCAAACAGCCGTGCCAGTGTTTCGCCGGCGTCAGCGCAGCGGCCGGGGTGCACGGGCGACGTCTGCACCACCGTGCTGCGCGTGGCCGTGAGCCAGCGGAACCGCTCGGCAATGGCCAGCTGGCCGATGGTGCCGCCAGTGGCCCGACCTTGGCAAATGCGTTCGAAAGCTTGCAAGCGGGCGTTTATTTCTTCCACGTCGATGTCGGGTGCGACGGCTAGCAGGCGCGCAATGGGCAATTCAATCCGCGTTTGCAGAAAGCCCAAGCTCCGGCAGTACACCACCACGCCTACGTTGAGGAATTCTTCGCGCTCCACGCGGGGCACCACGCGCAGCACGGCGTACTCAAATAAGTGCATTGCGGGCATCGTTTGCTTCCTGAACAAAGGTTTCGGATGCCGCTAAGCGGGTCTCTAAGAAACTGACGTAGTCGGCGCGCTGCTGCTCGGGCGGGGCATCGCCGTTGGTCAGCCACTCGTCGGGCACCAGGGCCACAATGGCACCAATGACTTCGGGCGTGAGTTTGGCGCGACTTTCGGCGTCTACTTCAATTAACTCACTGGCCTGGGGCAGCAGCACGTGGTCCTTCACCTGCGGAAAAGGGCGCGGGCGCGGCTTGGCCCATTCGGGACCGGCGTGGTGGGCGTAGAGTGCCGCGCCGTGGTCGATGAGCCACAGCTCCTTGTGCCACATCAGCATGTTGGTGTTGCGGGCGGTGCGGTCCACGTTCAGCGTGAAGCAGTCGAGCCACACGATTTGCGACGCCAGCCGGGGCTCAACGGTGGTGACCAGCGCGTCGAAGGTGATGGCCCCGCTGAGGTAGTGCAGGGCCAAGTTGCGGCCGGTGCTGGCCTGCAGCAGGTCCTGAATTTCCTCATCGGGCTCGGTCCGGCCGAAGGCTTCGTCCAGCTCACAAAACACCAGTTCGGGCACGCGCAGGCCCAGCACCCGGGCCATTTCGCCCACAATCAGCTCGGCGATGAGGGCCTTGACGCCCTGCCCCGCGCCCCGGAACTTGAGGACGTAGAGGAAATTGTCGTCGGCCTCGACCAGGGCCGGCAGGGAGCCGCCCTCACGCAGCGGCGTCACGTACCGCGTCACGGCCACGGTTCGGAGTTCAAGGGCAGGAGTTGCCGGCATGGGGAAGGATTTACGCCGCAAAGAACGTCATACCGAGGGAAGCTTACCCGTTCTGCTGTGTGCAGTCATCAATGACGTCCCGGTTCAATACTTCCACGCGAAGCTTAATGCAACTTGGTTACTTTTGCCTGTGTTAGCGGAACGTTGTCCTGCTCAATCCTTCGTTTCATTCCTTGCTAACGCCCGCCGCATGCCCTCCCCCGACCGCCTTTCGCAAACCCTAACCCGGCACGGGCTACGCCAAACCACCGTGCGGCGGGCCGTGCTCCAGGTGCTGTCCGAATCGTCGTACGCGCTGTCCGGCGGCGAAATTGAGCAGTTGCTCCCCCCCAACACCGACCGCATTACCCTTTACCGAACGCTGAAATCATTCGAAGAGTGCGGCCTGATTCATCGCGTTATTGATACCAGCGACGTGGTGCGCTACGCTGCTTGTTCCATCGAGTGCAGCGCCAAGGCGCATTTCGACAACCATGTCCACTTCAAATGCACGGCCTGCGAGCACATTTACTGCCTGAACCAAGTGGCCATTCCGGCCGTGACGCTGCCTGCCAAGTTTGAGGCCGTTACGCGGGACTACCTGTTGGCGGGCGTTTGCCGCGAGTGCCAGCCAGCGTAAACAGCACCTTGTTGCACTCGCTTATCTGTTCGCGGAATGGCATTCGACAACGCCCGGCCAGGTAGTAGGCCCATAGAGGATTGGACGCAGAGCAACTAGATGCAATGTGGTTGCAAATAAATCGCAGCTGATTACCTTTGGGCTCTTCACACAAGAACCAGGTGGATGCAACGGTTGCGTAGCAGGTTAGGGGCGTGGTGGCTGTTGCTGCTGCTAGGGCGCGTAATGGCGCCCGAAGCCGCCATGCTGAGCCTGCACGCCCCCATCGCCACACGGTGGACGTGGCCCACCACCGGCCGGCTGCGGTCCAGGCGCACCACCCGGAGGCCGAAGTCTCGCCCCAGCACCAGCATTGCCACGTGGAGCAGCTCTACGATGTAGCGTTCCAGCCCGCGCTGCCTCCGCTCGTGCCCCAGCCCCGGGTGAGTTCCGCCTACCCCACGTACCGGCAAATTGGCGCCGTGTGCCCGGCTCGGCACCTGCTGCCCGGCGCGGCTCTGCGTGGCCCGCCCGCGGGCTAAGCCCGGCGTGGCACGTTAAGTTTCAGAAGGCTTGCGTGATTCAGGGCGGCCTCTTTTTGTGGCTTGAGCAGCGTGGCACGCGGCTCAATAGCCTTCTCTTTTTCCCGCCTTGTTGTTTCTGGCGGGCTGCCTGTTGAAGCGCCAGTCGGCGCTCGCGGACGAGGACTAACGCGCCATTTCGCCTGTCTCCCCCTACTCGACCCGGCCGCGAACAAAGCAAAACCTGCTCCGCCGTTGGCTGGGTCTAAAGCCGCTTCAGAGTTGGGGTACATTTTCGTCGACGGAGTCGCCTCACCCCGGCCCTACCGGGTACGCCCCCTCTCCGAAGCCGCTTTGCCCTTTCCGCATCCCATCGCCAAATCGGGATTCTGTTGCCCGGACTTGCTTGCTGTTCTTCGCCCTTAACGGCGGTGGGTTTGGCGGCTGGCTCACATTCTAAACGCCCTTGCCCATTGGGAAGACGCGGGCGTGGGCCGCCGAAAAGGCTGGATGCTACAGCCAAATTCTTCGCGACAAGTTACCTCAGCCTACCTCGCGAGCATACTCATACTCGGTATTACCCAATTACATTACTGACTGTTACGCAACATATATGCATCAATAACCGCGGCTTCGCATTGATATGAGCTGATGACCAAGCGGCTAGTTTAACCTCAAAACCATCAATCAATCGCACATTCTGACGTCAAATCTTAACTGTGAAAATCGATGAAAAGCGTTTTGAGCAGAAATTTACTTGAACATTAAATGCAACATTGTTACAAATAGCATTTATCTTTGTTTGAACAACTCCCTAATTCTTTCCAACGATGAAAAACCTGCGACTCACCAACCACACTGTGAAACTGGCCCTGAGCTTGGCGGCGGCCACGGTACTGGCCTCCTGCGACAAAAACGAAAAAGAAACGGCGCCTGCCGTCAAAGAGTACCGGTACGTCCGGGTGCTGGTCACCGATGAACAAGCGACTAAGCTCACGCAGATTACCCCTCGCGATGCCTCGGTGGCTTCGTTCGATACAGATTTCCCCTTGGGCACCTTGTATCCGACGGCTTCCGGCCGCTTTGCCGCGGTGCTCTACGGCTCGCAAAACCTGGTCAAGATGTTTGACACGGGCCTGGAGTCGCACGGCGACCACATCGACATAAAGGGCACGCCCAAGTGGGGCACCATCACGGCCACCGCGGCCCGGCCGTCGCACTTCAAAAGCAAGGGCGAAGAGTCGCTCATTTTTAACGACGGCGACGGCACGCTCAGCGTGGGCAACGAAGCGGATTTTCATAATTCGGGCGCTCGGTTTACGGTCCTCAACGCAGGCTTGCAGCCCCACCACGGGGCCATGGCCCACTTTAGCAACGGCACCTACGCCGTGACGACGGCCAGCGCCAGCGGCGCCAACCCCACCCGCGTGCAGGTGATTAACAAGTCCGGCGCTGTGGTGCACGCCTCCACGCTGCAAACCGGTGCCATTCACGGCAACGCTTCCGACGGCGAAAACGCGGTATTTGGGGCCTGGACGTCCACTGCCAACGCCAGCGGCGGGGTGCTGGTCGTGGACAAGGCCGGGCAACAGCGCCTGATTCCCAACCCCGCCGACTTCGGAGCCTTCCGCCTCGGCACGGTACTCTACGCCCAAGAGGCCCGCAAATTTGTTGGGTACGCGGCCACCAAAGGCGCGTATCTGATTGACGTGGCCAACAACCGCATCACCCCGATTTATGCCGGCGCCGACGCCTTCCAGTGCAAAACCGATTACGCCGGCAAAAACCTGCTCGTGCTGACCCTGGACGGCAAGCTGCGGGTCTATGACCTGGCCACCGGCGCGCTCAAAAAGGAGGGCAACGTCATCGGGGCCACGGCAACTGCGGATACCTACAAACCAGTCTTGGAAGCCACCGAGAAGTTTGCCTACGTCGCCGTGCCCTCGCTGGGCGAGGTGCACCAGATTCAGCTGGACAACTTCAGTGTGGTGGCCAAACACAAAGTAACTGCCCGTCCGGTGCGCCTAACCGTGCTGGGTTTTGAGTCGGACGCCAGCCACTAGGCTCCGCCGCCAGTTGATGCAAGAAGCCTCCGCACAAGGGGGCGGAGGCTTCTTACGGCCTGGGAATAAACGGCTTCTGGACCATCTGGCACAACTGCAGACGCGACATCCCTCGGCAAATGCCCAGCAGTTGCGACTCCGTTATTCCGCTGAGCTCACCACAAGAAGCACGTAGTTGGCCCGCTGGGCTTCCTTCGAATGGCGCCATACTTCTTTCAAATCAGCCCATATGCATCGGTGGTAGTACTGGGACTGCTCGCGGCCAGTTGGGCGCCGGCACAGGACGCCACTGTTTCTCAGCCAGCTGGCGCGCTGGAACGTGCGCGCCAGCAGCAGCTCATCAGCAAAATTACCTACATCAAGCAATTTTAATTCGAAGGCATCATGGCTTCCTCATCAACTTTTGACTTCATCATCGTGGGCGGGTCCTACGCCGGGCTGAGTGCCGCGATGGCCCTGGCCCGGGCCCGCTGCCGCGTACTGGTGCTCGACGCGGGCCAGCCCCGCAACCGCACCACCCCGCACGCCCACAACCTGCTGCTGCACGACGGCGACGCGCCCGCCGACCTGGCCGCCCGCGCCCGCCAGCAAGTGGCCGCCTACCCCACAGTGCAGCTCCTGGCAGCCCGCGCCACGGCCGCCGACCAGCTGCCCGATGGCAGCTTCCGGGTCAGTACCGCCGAGCACGGCACGTTCGCGGCGCCTAAGCTGCTGCTGGCCACCGGCATGCGCGATGAGCTGCCCCCGGTTCCCGGTTTTGCCGAATGCTGGGGCACGTCCATCATCCATTGCCCCTACTGCCACGGCTACGAGGTGGCCGACCAACCCACCGGCCTGTGGATGAACGGCGAGACGGTGGCCCACATGGTGGCCATGCTGCTCAATTGGACCCGCGAGCTGACGGTGTTCACCAACGGCCCGGCCACGTTCGGGGCCGACGTGCGGGAGCTCTTGGAACAGCACGGCGTTGGGCTGGAAGAAACGCCCGTAGCATCCCTGCTGCACACCGGCGCGCAGCTCGACGGCCTGGGCCTGGCCGATGGCCGCGCCCTGCCGCTGCGGGTGCTTTATGCCAAAGTGCCCTGGCACCAGGGTTCAGACCTGCCCGCGCAGCTGGGCTGCGAAGTGGATGAAATGGGCCTGCTGCGCGTCGACGACCACAACCAAACCACCGTGCCCGGCGTGTACGCGCTGGGCGACAACTGCACCATGATGCACCAGCTGGCCAACGCCATTGGGGTGGGCAACCGCGTGGGCGGCACGCTAAGCCGCAACCTGATTTTGGGGCGCACCCTGCCGGTGGCAGCCTGAGTCGTGGTCTGCAACACTAGTTCCAAGCTTGTGAAGGAAGCGGCTCCTCGAAACCAGGTGCATCGCAAGCGCACGGCCGAATCTTGATGCATGCCGCTGGGACTCTCGCGCCCCTGCGCGGAGCAAAAATGGGAGCGGCCTACTACAGGCGGCTGACTTGTTGTAGCAACGCGGTGTGCTCCTGCTCCATTTTTTGGTGAGCGGCCACCAGGTGGCGGTGCTCCGCTTGCATGCGCTCGTGCTCGGCTATCATGGTGGCGTGGTCGGCTTGCAGCTGCGCCGCCGGTACCTGGCCCGTGGCGTGGCTGCGCTCCAAGGCAGCGTGCCGGGCCAGCACTTGAGCATGGTGCTGCATGCGGCGCCGGCACAACGCCATGAAGGCCCGGTGGCGGCTTTCCAACACTTGAAAGGCAGGCGCTTGGCCCAGCCCCTTTGCCTGGGCAGTGGCCAGGGCAGCCCGGTGCTCCGCTTCCATCACCGAGTCGGCGGCCTCCATGCGGCGGTGGTCGTTCTCCATCTGCTCGTGGCCAGCCACGAGTTGGGCGTGCATGGGGGCCGCGGGCTGTTCGAGGCCGCCGCTATGGCCACAAGCCGCCAGCACTAGAGCACCCCACAACCCTAAAGGCAGAGCTGCGGAGTTGGGGAAAGAAAACGTCATTTCACGTAAGGCAGGCAGGTTAGGGGCAAATGTAAACGCGCGCGGCCTGCCAACCCACGCTCCCAATAGGGCCCGCCAAGCAATTGGCTGGCTTGCCTGCTTATACGAGCAAATTGTAATTGCAACAATGTTGCATAATAGTTCAACCCGGCTTACCTTTGCTCGCGGTTCGGGCTGACGCTCCTCATCGGCCCCGCTGCCAGGCCGGTTTCCTCAATCATGCTCCTCTCCGCCGGCCACGCGAACGCCGCGCCAGAATCAGGGTCTGCAATCGGGCTCCGGCACGGCGGGATACACTCTTCGATAGTTTTTTAGCCGATGAAAGTTCTTTTGTTGCGCCGCGTGGCTGATTACGGCGGAGTTTTGAATGCCTTGCTCTGTGGAATACACTGCGCGGCCGGGCCCCTGCTACTGGCTTGGTGGGGCACCCGCAACCCGGGAGAAACCGCCGAGCGCTGGGAGTTGGGGTTTTGGGTGATGAGCGGGGTGCTGGTGGCCCTGGCTGCGCGGCGGCAGTCGCCGGCCCCGCTCCGGGTGGCGCTGTGGCTGCTGTTTGCGTTGTTCACGGGGGCCGGCGTGCTCGCGGCCCGGTGGCCAGCCATGCAGTTGGTGCAGTACGCCGCCTCGCTGGGCCTGATTGTGGCCCACTTGCTCAACCGGCACCGCGCCGGCACCGCCCGCCGCCAACCTTGATGTGGCCCGGTGGGCGTTTCTCCGGTTGAGCGGCGGCGCCCTTTTTGGGCGCAAAGCAGGCAGCGGCGGACCAACAGGAAGCGGCTGGTGGCCTGAGCTTGGTAAGCCTCCACGGTGCTTTAAACCCGGTTTAGTCGCGATTATTTGCGACCGGCCATGGCAAGCTCCGAGCAGGAAGACGTTGATGTCCTCGACGAAGGCCGCGGCCGTTACTACTGCCCCATGCCCCTTCCCTTGCGCAGCGCCAGGTAGTCGAGGAAATACAGCACCTTCACCGACACCGAGTTGTTGTGCGGCGTGTTGATGGTGTTAGCCAAGTTGTTGAAATAAAGCGGAGTAGCGTCGTTGCCAAAGCGGTAGGCGTTGTCCGGCATGCTGGCGTTTTTCCACACGATGCTCAGCTGCGAGCCGGGCGCAAACCACCAGGAGTACACCGCGTCCACGTTGAATGCGTTGTAGGTGTTGTCGCGGTTGCGCTGGTAGTCCACCAGCTGCTCCTCGCCGTTCTTGCCCAGCGTGGCGAAGTCGTTGTATTGAACGGTGCTGGTGTAGTGGCGCACACGTAGCGTGAAGGCCATGCGATTGGTGAACGTGTAGGCCGCCGACAAAATATTGGACACCGTGGCCACGTCGCGCCGGCCAAGCATGGTTTGGCCCATAAACGGCTTGTCGAGGGCTTCATTTTCATCGAGGCCACCGTTGACGTAGCCGATTTGGTTCACGTCGAGGCTCCAGTCGACGCTGTAGCGCAGGGTGAAATGGTCGTTGAAGCGGTAGCGCGGGTAGGCGCCGAAGCTGTAGCCCGTGCGGCGGGGCCGGGGCAGGCGCTCGTCGGTGTAGTAGTGCTTCAGCCCGGCGTTCAGGCCGTAGGCGAATTTTTTGCGGGAGTCCGAGTTGAGGAACAGCACCAGCCGGTTGTTGCCGGGCACCCGCACGTAGTACTTGCCCAGCGGAGAGGTGCGTGGCTCGAAATAGTCGTGCGTTACTGCGTCAGAGTTGAAGTCGAACCCGATTTGGTTGAAGCTCTTGGTGAAGGTGGTGTTGGCGCCGAGGTAGAAATTGACCGCCTGGTAGAGCGTGGGCTTATACAGCAAATTGTAATTCACCACCCCGAAAATGGCGAAGTTGTTCACCTTCCAAAACGGCTTGAACTTCTGGTACACCAGCTGGGCCGACTGCGTGATGTTGTTGTTGCCGAACAAGATGCCCAGGTCGTTGGGGTTGTACTTGTCCGACTCGATGCCCTGGTTGAGGTACCACGTCCAGTTGCCGCTGATTTTGCCCAGGCCGATGATGTATTTATAGCCGTCCTGGTCGTCAATTTCCTGCTCGCTGCCAAAGACCTTGCCCCGGCGACGCGAATACACCACGCGGCCATCCACGGCGTAAG
Source organism: Hymenobacter sp. (assembly GCF_036388155.1). Lineage (NCBI taxonomy): Bacteria > Pseudomonadati > Bacteroidota > Cytophagia > Cytophagales > Hymenobacteraceae > Hymenobacter > Hymenobacter sp. The sequence goes on from NZ_DASVSI010000169.1 coordinate 35,286, forward strand.
AGTTCTTCTTATTGGCGAAGCGGAACAGGCCGCCGGTCACGTTGGCGTCGTAGGTGGCGCCGGCCCGCGTCACGTTGGTGTTGATGAGCGAAACGTAGGAGTTATTCTTCAAACTCTGGTCGAGCACCGCAATGTTGTAGTTGCTGAACGGCTGCGTGAGCACGTCGCGCCGAGCGCCGGAAGTGCTGTCCTGGAGGGTGGCGTACACGTCGTTGCTCAGGGCGTTGAACACGCCCACGCCCAGCCCCTTGCTGGTGCGGCCCGATACTTTGGTGGCGTTCAGCAGGGGGGTCACGCCGGGGTTTTGTACCACAAACTCGCCTTTGCGCCGGCCGTCGGCCTCGCGCGAGCCCTTGCGCAGCTGGCGCTCGGCCTCGCCAAAGCCCAGCGGCTGGGCCCCCACCCGGCGCGAATAAAACAAGCCGCCCTTGTTGAACAACTCAGTGCCTTCGGTGAAAAATTGCCGGTTTTCGTTGAACTGTACCTCGAAGGGCGAAAGGTTGAGCACTTGGTTGTCGCTCTGCACCTGCCCAAAGTCCGGCACCAGCGTAGCGTCCAGCGTGAAGCTTTCGTTGATGCCCCATTTAATATCGGCCCCAGCATTGAAGCTGGTGGTGCGCTTGGTACCCTCGGCGTTCAGTGGGTTGTGGTTGACGTAAGTTGAGACATAGGGCGTGAGCGAGAGGCGCAACGGCGGCTTGAGGTCGCGTAGGCCCGTGAGCACGCCCCACTGGTTCACGAAGCCGTCCACCTGCGGCTTCACCTCGTTCCAGAAAAACGCCTGGTTGTCGCGCTGGCGCTGCCGCATGAAGTTCAGGCCCCATTGCTGCACCTCGGCCGTGCTGAAGCGCAGGGCCGAGTAGGGAATGCGCATTTCGGCCACCCAGTCGGTGCCGCGCAAGGCGGTGCGGCTTTCCCACACCGCGTTCCAGTTGAAATCTTCGCCGCTGGCGGGCGAGTAGCGGGCGTCCATTTGCACGCCGCCCGTAGTCACGAAGAAGGCGTAGCCGTTGAGCTTGTCCTGGTAAGTGTCCAGAAAAATGCCAATGAAGTCGGTGTTGCCGAAGTTGTCGCGGTCGGTGAGCTCGCGCGGAATGGAGTCCTGCGACACGTCGTGCATGACGGCGCCCACGTAAATCGCCGCGTCGTCGTAGAGCACGCGCACCTCGGTGGGGTGCCGCTCGTGCGGGCCGGGGTTGGGCCGGTTTTGAATGAAGTCGGTGGCCGCCGTGGCCTCGCGCCACACCTCTTCGTCGAGCACGCCGTCGAGCTTAATGGGCTGGGTCATGCGCAGGGCCGCAAGCTCGCGCTTGGGCGCCGGTGCTTTGTCGGCATCTTTGGCGTCGGCGGCGGGGGTTTGGGCCCGGGCCGATGGCGCGGCCAGGCCAGCCAGGGCAACAAACAGCAAAACGGTGCGCAGAATAGAGGTAAAGGGCATATGGGTAGCTTGGCGGCGAGTGAGCAAGGACGCGGTTGGTGAAGCGGGGCTGCGTGGCCATTGATATAAACCTATGCAACGGGGTGGAGCCGGCTCTACTGACTGTCACTCACCTACTATCAGTGAAAGCCTGTACCACCGGAAAGCAGGTTTGCAGCCCTGCCTTCGCGTGGCGCCCCAGCCCCGTTGTTTAGATTCTCTTGCCAGCAATTCCGGCAAGAGGTGATTGTATAAATAAAGGCAAAACCCGTGCTTTTCAGGCCGTAGCAATCCTGCAAAAAACCGGCTAAGGCCTTATTTTGCGTGGAAACTGCCGCACTTGGGAATGGTTACTTGCGCTTGCGGAAATACACGTCGTTGCTGATGGATTCGAGCTTCACGAGCGGGCCGCTGCCCTTGAGCTTGCCGCGCAGCTGGTAGCCCACCATGGGGTTTTCCTTGCGGTTGTCGAAGGCAATGTCCTGGTCGGTGTACACCTCGCCGGTGATGGTTTTCAGCGACAGTTCGGCGCCTTTGCTGTCGGGCCAGGCCACGTCCACAAACCCGCTGATGGACTTCACATCCATGGTCCCGTTCAGGCCGGCGATGTCGATGTTGCCGCTGATGGTGCTCACGCGCAGGGCCACGTCGGCCGGCACCGTGATTTCGTACTCGATGACGGCGCACACCTGGGCGATGGTGTTGCCGTCGCGGTCGCGGCCGGGAGTCACCTTCCCGTTAATAATGGTCGTGTTGGTCGTCGTGCTGTAGGTGTCGCCGTAGTACGAGCCGCCGTTGGGGCAGTCGCCGGGCTCGGCTTTGCGCAGCATTTCCTTGTCAAACTCGGAGGTGAGCTTCACCTCGTCGCCCGACTCGTCGAGGGTGAGCAGCAAGGCGTCGTTGAGCCGGTTCTGATTGATGCTCACCGACGCTTTCAGGGTCATTTTGTTGCCCGAGCCGCTCCGAATGCGGATGTTGCTGGCCTGACGCAGGTTGAGAAAAAGGCGCTGGTTTTTGCCAATGTTGGCGCTTTTCTCAATGACTTTTTGGGCGAAAGCTGACTCGATGCCGCTCGCGGCAAATACCAGCAACAGGAAGAATAGGAAGCGGCGCATGGTGCAGAGTAGTAAGGTGAAAGGCTGGATTAGTGTAAAACGCTAGGCCGTCATGCAGCGCGCCGCGAAGCATCTCGCTCGGGGTAGTAACTCTTGGTTAGAGGTGGCGGGC
>NZ_DASVSI010000170.1:0-3013 GCF_036388155.1 Hymenobacter sp.
CGCCGGGTGCGGTGGTGGTCAGCGTGGTGGCGATGGCGTTCCAGGGCCGCCAAGTCGGCGGCGGTTAAGGGCGTGGCAGCAAGCATCGAAGCAAAATAGATAGAAGACAAATCTATACGATTACTTCTGCACGAGTACTTAGAATTACCGTTTTCGTAGGCGGCACAGGCAGCAATTGCGGCGGCTTTATTGCCTAGTTTTTTTCTTCAGCAAGGCGATACAGCCCCCATGGTCTGTGAGACGCAATCAGTCCAGGACGCACAACACGTCTTGCGATGAGCCTGCCAGTAGCCGCAGTCGAAGTTGGCTAACCAGCCGAGAGCGTCTTGTTCGAGACCAAAGCGGAAACGACCTTCACGCGGGAGTTCATGAAATCCAAATCCTAGAGCCCTTCATCGACCAGACGTTAAAAGGCCGAGTAGACCTGGTGATTTTTGACACGGAAATCCTGCCGGCCCGCTAATCTTTCGTGGAGACAACCTGTAGTTCTTAGATTATCGTGAATTTTGGGGGCCGCTTGTGCCGCAGCAGTAGCTTTGTGGCCGTGGTAAAGGGTTTCCACCCCACTGCCCGTTTAACCAGCGGGGCCCGGCGCAGCTCAGTCGCCGGGTGTCTGGATGCGGGTTCGGATACATGTCAGGCCCGAAACCACGGTTGCAATTGTCCATCCGGGGAGGCCCGGCTCCCTTTACCAGAATCACCATGAGTACCCTACTCCCATCCTCCACTCCCAGCCGTGACGGCGCCCCGGGCCAGCCCCTAATCGGCGTGGTCATGGGCTCCAGCAGCGACTGGGACACCATGCAGCATGCCGTGCAGATGCTCGCGCACTTTGGCGTGGTGCACGAAGCGCGCGTGGTGTCGGCCCACCGCATGCCCGACGACCTGTTTGCCTACGCCGAAGAAGCCGGCCCACGCGGCCTGCGGGCCATCATCGCCGGTGCGGGGGGGGCTGCCCACTTGCCGGGCATGCTAGCTGCTAAAACTACTGTGCCCGTGCTGGGGGTGCCGGTGGCCAGTCGCCATTTGCAGGGGGTGGACTCGCTGCACAGCATCGTGCAAATGCCCAAAGGGGTGCCGGTGGCCACGTTTGCAATTGGGAATGCCGGGGCGGCCAATGCCGCGTTGTTCGCCGTCAGCATGCTGGCCTTGCACGACCCGGACCTGGCGAACAAGCTGCGGGCGTTTCGCGCCGAACAAACCGAAGCTGCTCGCGCCATGACGCTGCCCGTATGAGCGCCAATATCAACCCTGGGGCGATGCCCCCCATTTTCCCGGGCAGCGTGGACGCCGTGGGCCAGCGGGCTACGCTGGGGGTGCTGGGGGGCGGCCAGCTGGGCCGGATGTTCGTGCACGCCGCCCAGCGCCTGGGTTATTTCACCGCCGTGCTGGAGCCTGACGCGCAAAGTCCGGCCGGGCGGGTGAGCCACCACCACATCCAAACTGCCTACGACGACCCGGCCGGGCTGGCGCAACTGGCCCAGCTGTGCCAGGCCATCACCACCGAGTTTGAAAACGTGCCGGCCCAAGCCTTGCAAGCCCTGGCGCTGACCCGACCCGTGGCGCCTAGTGCGGCCGTGGTGGGCATAGCCCAAAACCGCATCGAGGAAAAAGCCCACTTCGCGGCCTGCGCGGCCGTGTCGGGGGTGAGTTGCGCGCCCTACGCGGTAATTGAAACGCTAACCCAGCTGCAGGCCGTTGAGGGCGAGCGGGCAGATTTGCTGCCCGGTATCCTAAAAACCGCGCGTCTGGGCTACGACGGCAAGGGCCAGGTCCGCGTCAAGACTGCCGCTGAACTGGCCGCCGCCTGGGCGGAGTTGGGCGGCGTGGCCTGCGTGCTGGAAAAGATGCTGCCGCTAACTGCCGAGTGTTCGGTGCTGGTTGGGCGCGGCTGGGACGGTCAGGTCGTCAGCTTCGCCCCGCAACGCAACGTGCACGTCGATGGTATTTTGGCCGTGACCCACGCCTACGAGGGAAACATGCCGTCTTCCTTGGCAGATAGTGCCCGTGACGCGGCCGTTTCCATCGCGCACCATCTTGACTACGTCGGCGTGCTGTGCGTCGAGTTTTTTGTGGTGAAGGATGGCAGCGAGCACGGCGGGCTGGTGGTCAACGAGATGGCTCCGCGCCCGCACAACAGCGGCCACTACACCCTGGACGCCTGCGACGCGTCGCAGTTTGACCTGCAGGTCCGGGCCATGGCGGGCTTGTCCCTGCCGCCGCCGCGCCAGCATTCCCCGGCCATCATGCTCAACCTGCTAGGGGAGGTGTGGCTTGACGCCAGCGGTCAGCGGCAGGAACCGGACTGGCCCGCGGTGCTGAGCCTGCCGGGAACGCACCTGCACCTGTACGGCAAGGTGGAGGCGCGCGCAGGCCGCAAGATGGGCCACCTGACCATCACGGGCCCGGATGTCGCCAGTGTCAAAAACGTGGCGCGGCGTGCTGCCGGTCTGCTCGGCTTGCCGGGGCTGGACGCCATCTAGATGCCATTGCCTGCTCTGGGCCAAGCCGGTGCGCGCTGGTTTCCGGCCTGCTGCTAACCGCTCTGGCCAGCGCTCAGGACCTGACCAACGCCAGCGTCACAGTTAGCATTAGTCATTTCTGGTCGTGCCTCCATAGCTCCTCTCCTTGAGGAGAAGGGTTTGCTTTACCAAGGGCAGAACCCTGTGCACAGAGCAGCGGGTAGGACAGATAGGCCAGAATTTGCGCGCTCTATCGCAGTCGGAGGAGTTGAAGCAAAAAACCAGCCCAGCCACCGCCCGAAAGGCAGGTTACACTGGTTGGTTTAGAGGTGAAGGGCAATGTATTCTCAGCCAGAGTCCCTTCCCCAGGTTACGAAATAAGGTGCACCAGTGCGGCACAGTCCGGTAAAGTGCACACGGCGCGGCCCTGCTCCAGCAGGCCGCGGCCCAGGGTGGGGGCCATTTCCACCCGCCCGCGCAGGTTGGCCAATTCCATTTCCTGCGTTTCGAACGTGCGCGGCAAGCCCGCTTTCAGCAAGCGGCGGGTGCCG
>NZ_DASVSI010000171.1:0-2415 GCF_036388155.1 Hymenobacter sp.
CAACAGGCCTGAAAGCTTCCAACACAACCGGTCGGACGCCTACGGCGTCGGACCGGGCCCGTACCAGCCATTTCGCAAATTGGGGTAATTACTGCAATTCTTTCATTGGTGAGAAGGTCCTTCGCAAGCTCAGGATGACAATTTTTTATTCTTCCTCGGCTGAAATGGCGGCTGGGCCTTCTGGTAGATTAATCAGCGAACCTAATAGCAGGGCGTTCGAAAACAGGCGCGAAGTGCCATGCCAGTAGTGGCGGAAGTTGGGGTCGTCGGCAAAAAGCACCACTCGCCCGGAGCCTACTTTGCTCAGCACCACCGCGGCTGAGTTGCTGATTTGGTTCAGGTTGGCCTTCGACACGTAGCCGCTCACCAAGGGTTTGGCGGTGTACTGGGCCACGGTGGCGTAGGGGTTTCGGCTGGGCCGCAGGAACGTGGTGCCGTTGCGGAACACGTACAGGCGCCGGTTGGTCAGCCCAAAGGCAATGGGATTGGTGATGTCGATGTCGGCGGAATAGATGGACCCGGCGATGGCGCGGGTGCCCTCCTGCTCCTGCTGCACAAAGTCGGCGCGGCGCGGCCCAAGCGGCTTTCCTTTGGCGGTGGCCGTGGTGTCGGCCCAGCCGCCGTTGGCTGGAACCAGGAGTTTGTCCTTCACGATGCCCTGCTTGATGGCCCATTCCGAAGCATTTTTCAGGGTAATGAGCGTGCCGCCGTCCTGCACCCAACGGCGCAATTTTTCTACGGCAGCCTTGTCGATGCCGGCGTAGGACCCTCCTACCAGCACAATGCTGGTGTAGCGGCCCAACGGGGCCCGCCCAAAGTTGCTCACTTCGATGCGGCTCAGGGGCACGCCCAATTGCTGGCTGGCCACAAACCAGGCCTCGCCCACTTCCGACGCATTGGTGCCCGTACCTACTAATATGGCTGCTTTCGTTTCCGGCACCGTGCGCACGTTGTTGGAGCCCAGGTCGATGCCGCCCGCGCTAAAGCCCGTGCTTACGCTGGTGAAGGCCACTTGATTCTGCCGGCTGATGCGGCTCACAATTTGGAATACGGAGTCGGCCGGCAGCTTTTGCGCCGCTACCGGAATAACCAGCGTGCCGTAGCCAAAATCCACGGGCCGGTCGGTTGGGCCGGCTTTGAAGGGCTTGAAGCTGACTTTGGCCGAAAGCCCGGCCCGGTGCAGCGCCGAGAGCGCGCGTGGCGCGTTGTAGTCCGACCACGGGAGGAGGTAGGCGTAGCTGCTCTGGCCACCGCGCACCTCTCCTGCCAAGGCCTTGGGTGCCTGAATGGCCGCGCCCTGCACCAGATTGGCGTTTTTCTGCTTCGAGACGGCCAGGCCGTAGGCGTGGGCCTGGCTCCAGCCCGTCACGTCGTAGAACACGCTGTCGTGAAAGGTGGTGAGTTCCTCGAACAGCGAATTGACAATGCGGTACTGGGGCTGCGCAGTGGGCACCACATACGCTTTGCCCTTCTCAAAACTTTGCCGGTCGAGCGTCACGTTTTTGCCCAACTCATGCACTTCAATCTTGTGCTGAAGGAGCAGCGACAAGAACTTGTTGGTCAGGGTTTCGTCCTGCGCGTTGCCAAAGACATACGCTTTGGTCGGAAATTTCTTGGCGTCGCTCAAGGCCGAGGTGAAGAAGTCCCGCTGGTGGCGCAGGTACAGGTCCTTTTCCTCTACCGCGCCGCGCACGGTGGCCAAGCCCGTCGCCACGTGGTTGCGGATGGTGAACGGGAACGTAACCACGCCGTTGGTGCCTTCCTGAGCCAAGCCACGCGAGCTGCCTACTTCGAAGGTGATGCCGACCCCGCCCTGGAAATCAGGATAAGTAGAGCCGTAAATGGGCGACAGGTTGTCGAATTGCTCCTTGGTCCAGTACAGCGAGCCGAGGTTATCCAGCGCTTTAGCAAAGTATTTAGCCAGGTGCACGTTCAGCACTTCATAAGTCGCCCGGGGAATGAGGTCGTTTTCCGTGCTGAAGGGTTTGGAGGGCTCAAAGTAGTAGGTGCCGTTGGTGCCCATTTCGTGAAAGTCTATCATCACGTTGGGGTACCATTCGTGGAAAAAGGCCATGCGGGCCCGGCTTTCGGGTTGGGTCAGGGGCAGCCAGTCGCGGTTGAGGTCGGTGTAGAAGTGGTTGGTGCGGCCGCCGGGCCAGGCCTCGGTGTGCTCGCGGTCGAGCGGGTCGGTGGGGTTGGGCCACGACTTGTTCTGGTCGAACCAGTGCGAGGCGCGGTCGCGCCCGTCCGGGTTTTCCAGCGGGTCGATGGTGACGACCGACTGCTGCAGCCACTGCTGCGTCTCGGGGCTGGTGGACGCGGTGAGGTAGTACGCCATCAGCAGCGCCGCTTCAGAAGAGCTGCTTTCGTTGCCGTGCACGCCGTAGTTAAGGCTTACCACCACCGGCAGCTTCT
>NZ_DASVSI010000172.1:0-11552 GCF_036388155.1 Hymenobacter sp.
GGGTCGGGCCGGTCGGCGGCCAGGGCCGCGGCCGACGCGGCGTCGGGGGCCGGAGCGGGCGCTCCTTCGAGTGGGGCAGAAGCCGCCGGCGGCGTGTTCGACAGCTGCGCGTCGGGGGCGGTGGTGGCCGCGCCGGTGGAGTCGGGCCGGCGTTCGTTGGTGGGCAGCGGCGCGTTAAGGGTCTGGCTGACCACCGACGGTTTTTCTTTTTCAGTGACCGTGGTGGCGCAGTTGGTTAAGAAAGCGAGCAGCCCGAGGGCGGCGAAAGACGAGCGGAAAAGTAGTTTCATGACAGCGGAATGGTAGGAGCCGGGCCCCTTGGCGCCGCGACCGGGGGCTTATACGGAGGCGGCGTGGTATTGGCTACTCCTGCGGGCGGTGCCCAAGCTCAACAAACAAGCCAAACGACTCCGGTAGGCATTAGGGGCATGGCCTTGCTCCCGTGGCGGCATGAACGCCGCCACGGGAGCAAGGCCATGCCGGCCAAGAAGGCATAAAGAATTGCTGCCGGCCACTGCTTGGCGCGCCCGAGCCAGGGCCTGAGTGAACGGCCCGGGGTTGCCCACATGCGCTGGTGTTCGCTGCCGGCGCACGGCCTTGGGCTACTGCTGTTGCTGCTCCTGTTGCTGGCGGAGCAGCAGTTCCATGTACCGCTGGTAGGAGTTCACGGGCTGTTCGGGGTCGGGCACTTCGTAGGCCGGGGCCGGCGCCAGGGTGGGTTGCTCCGCGTGGTCGGCCTGGTTGCTTTCGATGTTGACCGAAACCGTGAGCCGGTGCGTGCCAATGCCTTTGTAGGTGCCCTTCACGGGCGTGCAGTCCTGAAAATTGCGGCCAATGGCCAGCCGCACGTGCCCGTCGTTCACGATGCAGTTGTTGGTGGGGTCCACACCCAGCCAGCCGTAGAAGGGGATGTAGGCCTCCACCCAGGCGTGGGTGGCGCCGGTGCCGCGCACGCCTTCGTCCTTGGGGCACACGTAGCCGCTCACGTAGCGGGCCGGAACGCCCACCAAGCGCAGCATGGCCAGCAGCATGTGCGCAAAGTCCTGGCAAACCCCGGCTTTGAGCCGCCAGATTTCTTCGGCCGGGGTTTCCACGTTGGTCACGCCCTGGCGGTAGTCGAAGTGGTCGAAGACGTATTCGGACAGCACCAGCGCGTTTTTCAGCGGTTTTTCGGCGTAGTCAACCAGTTGGTTCAGCGTCGTTTTCAGGTCGGGCAGGGAAGGGAAATCTTCCTGCACCAGGAAGTCGATGAAGGCCGCGTCTTGCTGGCGGCTGCGCAGGTCGCGCCACTGCTCCTCGGCCGGCTGCTCGTCCATGGGAAACAAGATGGGCCGGGGCGTGACGGCCGCGTTCGACTCGATGACGAGCACCGTGTGCGGCGGCAGCACCGTAAACGTGCCCACCGTATTGCCGAACGCGTCGGTGTAGGTGTCGATGACGGTGTCCGGCCGCACGCCGGAATCGTGCGACACGCAGACCTCGTGCCGCTCCACCTCCAGCCGGTCATCGGCCAGGGGGTAGAGCATGATTTGGTTGGCGCCGTCAATCACCTCGGCGGCGTAGGTGTAGCGCGTGACGTGCTTGATGGTATAAGCGGACATGGCGGGCGGTTAGCTTCTTCCGAAATAATTTTTCCCCAGGGCCACGGCAATGTCGAGCAGCTCTTTGCGGGTGCGCAGCAGAAAATCGTTGAGCTGCGCCGGGTCGCCGGCCGACACGGTGCTGTACTTCACGTGGTTGGCCAGCTGGCCAATCAGGAACTCCAGGTTTTCGTGGCTTTCGGGCTTGCTGTCGCCTTTCAGCCGCTCAAAGTTCCAGTTCAGGCGGTTCAGGCACGAGTCGAGGGAGTGCGTGAAGTAAGAGTTGTGCAGCACGAAGCGCAGCACGCTGTCGGGGTTGAAGTTGCCGCGGTAGGTGCGCAGGTACAGTTCCTGGCCAGACAGCGAATGCAGCAGGTAGCGCAACTGCGGAATCTCGTCCTGCTTCTGCATTTGGGCGGCCACGCTGACCCATTGCAGGCGCAGGATGTCGGTGGTTTGGAGGGCCCGCTCCAGCATTTTGCCCAGGTTGAGGTAGCCGTAGCTTTCGTCGCGCGGCATGGTGTTTTGCACCGCCCCGATGAACATCAGGCCGTGGCCCATCAGCGCGTCAATGCCCGAAATGGGGTCGCCGTAGAGGATTTGCTGCGGAATTTCGCCCTCCCGAATGGCGTGGTAAAAGCGGTTCAGGCCCTGCCACACTTCCTGGGTGACGTGGTCCTGCACGGCGCGGGCGTTTTCGCGGGCCTGCAGCACGTTGCAATACGCCGAGGTGGGGTTGGTTTTGTTCAGAATCATGCGCTCCAGCACCCGGGGCGTGTCCTGCTCCAGGGCGGCAATCTCCTCCAAGGTGAGCTTGCCGCCGTAGCTGTACAGCAGCGAGCGCCAGCTGAAATCGCCTGGGTTGTCCTGCGACACCTGGTAGTGAATGCGGATGACCTGCAGCATGGCCTGGGTTCGTTCCATGTAGCGGGCCATCCAATAAATGGTATCTGCAACGCGACTAAGCATGTGGTGAGTTGGTGAAATGATGAGATGGTGAAGCGCTGAAATGGTGAAGGGGGAATTTGACGTGCCATTTGCTCAAGCTGCGCCGACGGTACGTCAAACTCCCCATTCACTGCCTCACCACATCGCCGCCGGGCCCCAGCACCCAAGTGTCTTTGCTGCCGCCGCCTTGCGAAGAATTCACCACCAGCGAGCCCGCCTGCAGGGCCACGCGCGTGAGGCCGCCGGGCACGATGTCGATGCCGCTGGGGCCGTACAGCGCGTAGGGCCGCAGGTCGATGCGGCGGGGCTGGAGCACTCCGTTGAGGTAGCAGGGCGTGGACGAGAGGCTGATGATGGGCTGCGCAATGAAGCTGCGCGGGTCGGCCGTGATGGCCTCGCGGAAGGCCTGCATCTGCTCGCCGGTGGCGCTGCTGCCGATGAGCATGCCGTAGCCGCCCGACTCGTTGGTGCGCTTTATCACCATCTGGTCCATGCGCTCGAACACCATTTTGCGCAGGTCCGGGTCGCTCATCTGGTAGGTGGGCACGGTGTTCAGAATGGGCTCCTCGTTGAGGTAGTATTTTATCATTTGGGGCACGTAGGCGTACACGGCCTTGTCGTCGGCCACGCCGTTGCCCATGGCGTTCACGATGGCCACGTTGCCCTTGCGGTAGGCCGCGTAAATGCCCGGCACGCCCAGCGCGCTGTCGGGCCGGAACACCAGCGGGTCCAGGAACTCGTCGTCCACGCGCCGGTAAATCACGTCCACCTGCTTCAGGCCGCGGGTGGTTTTCATGAACACGTGGTGGTTGTGCACCACCAGGTCGCCGCCTTCCACCAGCTCGATGCCCATGAGGCGGGCCAGCGTGGCGTGCTCGTAATAGGCCGAATTGTAGATGCCCGGCGAGAGCAGCACCACCGTGGGGTCGCTCACGTGGCGGTTGCCGAGGTCCATGAGGTTGCGAAACAGCAGGTCCGGGTAGTTTTTCACCGGCTGCACGTTGTTTTTGGGCAGCAGGTCGGGGTAGAGGCGGGAGGTGATGCTGCGGTTTTCGAGCATGTACGACACCCCCGACGGCGTGCGCAGGTTGTCTTCCAGCACGTAAAACTGGCCGTCGGAATTCCGAATCAGGTCCACGCCCGCGATGTGGGTGTAGATGTCGTGGGGCACCGACACGTTCATCATCTCGCGCAAAAACTGCGGGCAGGAGTAAATCAGCGTGGCCGGAATAATGCCGTCCTTGATGATGAACTGCTGGTGGTAGATGTCCTTGAGGAAGATGTTGAGCGCCTTGAGCCGCTGCTTGATGCCGGCCTCGATGTGCAGCCATTCCTCGTGCTGAATGATGCGCGGAATGATGTCGAAGGGGAAAATCTTCTCGATGCCCTCGCCGCTGTTGTACACCGTGAAGGTGACGCCCTGGCTCATAAACAGCTTTTTGGCCAGCTCGTCCTTGCGCGTCAGCTCCTCGTCGGGCAGGTGCTTGATGGCCGATACGAAATTGCGGTACTCCGGCCGAATGCCATCGTTATGGAACATCTCGTCCCAGATGTTGGGCTGCTCTTGGTAGGTGGTCAGTAGGGCGTTTTCTTTCATAGCAGGAGCGGGCCAGGCCCGCAGAGAGGAAGGAGTAGCAGTGCCAGAAGCAGAGGAACTTTCTACGGCAGAGGTGCTCAAAAGTTGGACTTTATAAAGCGGTATGCAAATGCGCTGGCGTATAGCATGGTGCCCGCTGAGCAGGCACGCTTTCTAGTTACTTGCCGAAATGAAATTTGAGTATTTGCCGCACAAACCGCGTTAACTACTGATATGACAAGAATAAAGCGCTATTTATCCGGCGGCGAACTCAGGTTTGCGTAGTAGCCTCATGCCCAGCTTTGTTGTTGGTATTAGCCTTCGTATGCAAGGTAAGAGTTGATTTAAATATGACTATTTGTGGAAGAGTAGCTGCGAAAATGCATGCCTCTAGCTACGCGTCAATGAGTATCTGATTCAACCCAAGCCCTGGTCACGCCGTTGGCTTTGACCGATGGCATGCCCGGCGCCCGCCTCGTCACCCAGTTGCCTTAGCCGCATTTCCTTATGAAGCTCTTCAATTGCACGCACTGCAAGCAGGTTGTTTACTTTGAAAACGACCACTGCGAACGGTGCGATTTCCCCCTGGGTTTTGAGGCAGCGCAGCAGCAAGTTGTGGCTCTGGAGCAGCGCGAGGCTCAAACCTATGCCGCTTACAACCAGCCCAACGGTGCCACCTATGCCTACTGCGCCAACCACGCCGAAAACGCCTGCAACTGGCTGGTGCCGGCCGGCAGCCCAGAGCCTCTGTGCCAGGCCTGCGTCCTCAACCGCACCATTCCCAAGCTGAGCGAGCCCGAGCACATTGCCCGCTGGCAAAAGCTGGAAGTGGCCAAGCACCGCCTGGTGTTCAGCTTATTGCAGCTGGGCCTGCCCATCGTCAGCAAAACTGAAAATGCCGAAACCGGCCTGGCCTTCGACTTTCTGGCCGACGAACAAAAGCCCCAGGGCGAAAAAGTGCTGACCGGTCACGACAATGGCCTGATTACCATCAACATCAAAGAAGCCGATGACGTGGAGCGCGAAATGGCCCGCAAAAACATGGACGAAGTGTACCGCACCGTGCTGGGCCATTTCCGGCACGAAGTCGGGCACTACTACTGGGACCGGCTCATTGACAACACGCCCCACCTGGCCGAGTACCGCCACCTGTTTGGCGACGAGCGCGCCGACTACGCCGAGGCCCTGAAAGTGCATTACGACCAAGGCCCGCCCGCCGACTGGAACCAGCACTACATCAGCGCCTACGCCACCACCCACTCCTGGGAGGACTGGGCCGAAACCTGGGCCCACTACCTGCACATCGTCGACACGCTGCAAACGGCTTCCGCCTTCGGCTTGCGCGTGCGGCCGCAGGTGAGCGAAGTCGAGGACCACCTCACGGCCCAAATCACCGAGGACCCCTACCAGATGGAAAGCATCGAGGAGCTGATGAAGCAGTGGCTGCCGCTTTCCCTGGCCCTGAACAGCCTCAACCGCAGCATGGGCCTGCCCGACGTGTACCCGTTTGTGGTGCCGCCCGCCGTCATCGAAAAGCTGGGTTTCATCCACAAAGTGTGCCGGCAGGCCGGCCACCGGCAAGGGTAACCGGCCTGCGGTGAAACGGCTGGCTAGCTGAAAGGCAGTCGTTTTGAGGCGCCGCGTGCGCGGTTGTCGGGGCCACAGCCGGGTGCAGTCGTATCGGGCTTGCACGGGCTGGAACGCCGGGCCGCTTTGCCACCTGCGAGCCGTTGCGGTAAATGGCCTACACAGTACCTTTGCCCGCAAGGAAGCTGCCTGTGGTTACTCAGGGCCGGACCCTGCGCCAACTGCCCTTTCCGGCTTGGCGCGGCGGGTTCTCTGAGAGCGGGCAGGCCCGGTTGAGACCTGTGCTGGTTGCCGGCCGTCTGATTTTCACAGTACTAACATTTGTTTATGGCATTGCAATTTGATTTGGTCGTGGTTGGCAGTGGCCCCGGCGGGTACGTGGCCGCCATTCGGGCGTCGCAGTTGGGGTTGAAAGTGGGCGTCATCGAGCGCGAGTCGCTGGGCGGCATCTGCCTCAACTGGGGCTGCATCCCCACCAAAGCGCTGCTGAAATCGGCGCAGGTGTTTGAATACCTCAACCACGCCGCCGACTACGGCCTGAAGGCCGAAGGCGTGGGCTACGACTTCGGCGCCGTGATTTCGCGCAGCCGCGGCGTGGCCGACGGCATGAGCAAGGGCATCAACTTCCTGTTCAAAAAGAACAAAATCGAAACCGTGATGGGCACCGGCAAAGTGCTGGCCCCCGGCAAAGTGGAGGTGACCAAGGCCGACGGCAGCAAGGAAACCGTTGAAGCCAAATCCATCATTCTGGCCACCGGCGCTCGCTCGCGCGAGCTGCCCACCATGCCCGTCGACAACAAAAAAATCATCGGCTACCGCAAGGCCATGGCCATGGAGCAGCTGCCCAAGCGCCTCGTGGTGGTGGGCTCGGGCGCCATCGGCGTCGAGTTTGCTTACTTCTACCGCACCATGGGTTCGGAAGTGACGGTGGTGGAGTTCCTGCCCCGCATCGTGCCCGTGGAGGACGAAGAAGTGTCGCGCCAGATGGAGAAGTCGTTCCGCAAAATTGGCGTGAACGTGCTCACCAGCGCCGAAGTAACCAAGGTGGACACCGCCGGCGAAGGCTGCAAAGTGACCATCAAAACCGCCAAAGGAGAGCAGGTGATTGAGTGCGACGTGGTGCTGAGCGCCGTGGGCGTGACCACCAACCTCGAAAACCTCGGCATCGAAGAGCTGGGCATTAAAGTGGAGCGCGGCCGCGTGATTGTAGACGACTACTACCAGACCAACGTGCCGGGCATTTATGCCATCGGCGACATCGTGCCCGGCCCCGCGCTGGCCCACGTCGCTTCGGCCGAAGGCATCATTTGCGTCGAGAAAATCGCCGGCCATCACCCCGAGCCGCTCAACTACCAGAACATTCCCGGCTGCACCTACGCCTCGCCCGAAATTGCCAGCGTGGGCTACACCGAAGCCGAAGCCAAGGAAAAAGGCTACGACATTCTGGTGGGCAAGTTCCCCTTCTCGGCCTCGGGCAAAGCCAGCGCCGGCGGCGTGAAAGACGGCTTCGTAAAAGTCATCTTCGACAAAAAGTACGGCGAGTGGCTCGGCGCCCACATGATTGGCTCGAACGTAACCGAGATGATTGCCGAAGTGGTGGTCGCCCGCAAGTTGGAAACCACCGGCCACGAAATCATCAAGTCGGTGCACCCGCACCCCACCATGTCGGAAGCCGTGATGGAGGCGGCCGCCGCGGCGTATGGCGAGGTGATTCACTTGTAGAAAGCAGTTTCTCAGTAAACAAGAAGGCCCGGCTGATTCAGTCGGGCCTTCTTGTTTCCAGTAGTATGAATCAGCTACCTTGCTTTCTGCAACAAGCATTTTTAAATGAATCCTGCCAACAATATTCTGCTCTACCAAGCTCCTGATGGGCAAACGCAACTGGAAGTAAAGTTTGACCAAGAAACCGTGTGGATGACGCAGGCGCAAATGGCAGAGTTGTTCGGCCGTGACCAAGGGGTTATTAGCCGCCATTTAAAAAATGTCTTCACTACAGGTGAATTGATGGAGGAATCGAGTGTGCAAAAAATGCACATTGCTTCATTATCTGTTGATGATGAGAAAGATGGAGATTTTATGCAAAAAATGCATAAAACCCTCAGTGGTCGTCCTACCAGCTACTATAACTTGGATGCCATTATCTCTGTCGGTTACCGTGTTAATTCCATAAAAGGAACACAATTCCGTCAATGGGCCACGAATATCCTACGCCAATACCTCGTGCAGGGCTATGCCCTCAATGAGAAGCGCCTGCGCGAAAGTGCCCGTCAACTGACTGACCTCAAGCGGCTGGTGCAGTTGCAGGGCGAAGTGGCGGCGAATCAGGAATTGACTTCCGACCAATCGGAGGCTTTGCTGCGGGTACTGGGCGACTATGCTCGTGCCCTCGACGTGCTCGACCAGTACGACCACCAGCGCCTGCGGGTGCGTGGCACGGCTACGGAAGAGCCTTTTGAGCTGACCTATGAAGCCGGCTTGGAAGCGGTGGAAAGCCTGCGGACCCAGTTTGGCGGCAGCGCGCTTTTCGGGCGGGAGAAAGATGCTTCGTTTCAAAGCTCGGTGCGGACTATTTACCAGAGCTTTGGCGGTGAGGACTTGTATCCGAGCGTAGAGGAGAAGGCAGCCAACCTGCTGTACTTCGTGGTGAAAAACCACTCGTTTTCGGATGGAAACAAGCGCATTGCAGCGTTTCTGTTCGTGTGGTTTCTCGACCGTAATAAATGCCTGTACCATCCCGATGGCTCACGCCGGCTGGCCGATAACGCCCTCGTGGCCCTCACGCTGCTCATCGCGGAAAGTAAACCCGAGGATAAAGACACAATGGTGACGCTGGTGGTGAACCTGATTAATCAGGACAACTAATGCGGTGCTCAACCATGTCGGAAGCCGTGATGGAAGCGGCCGCCGCCGCGTACGGCGAGGTGATTCACCTGTAGAGCTGGGAGTATATCTTTACTTCGCAGTAGAGATAAAAGTCCCGACAGAGTACCTGCCGCGCCTGCCTTCACTTTTCAAGCACGCTAGTTAAAGCTATGCCCTTCAGGGCAAGACTTTAGTTGCTACTCACCTTAAGGCGTTTGGTAGCTTTGCGGCATGAGGCAGCGAACAGGCAGCCATTCGGTTCACAAGCTGGAAGTGCATGTGGTGTGGAGCACGAAGTACCGCTACCAGGTGCTGACCGGCGACGTGCAGTTGCGCTGCCGGAACTTGTTGCGCCAGACGTGTAATGGGCTGGACGTGCGAATTTTGAAAGGCGTAGTGAGCAAAGACCACATTCATTTGCACGTCTCGTATCCGCCCTCGTTCGCGCTACGTGAGCTAATGCGACGACTGAAAGGGCGCAGTGCCAAGCTACTGCTACAAGAATTTCCCGAGTTGAAACGTCGGTATTGGGGCGGTCATTTTTGGGGCATTGGGTACGGCGCTTGGAGTGTGGGCAACATCACGGACGAGTTACTGGAAGCGTACTTGAACCATCACAAAGACCAACCCAATGGGGACGAGAATTTCATTCTGGCATAGCCCACTTGTAGTGGTTGTCTTTCAGTCGGCTTTAGCCGAAACCACCGACTTTCAGTCGGAAGGCAAACCTATGGACTTACAATCCATAGTCGTTTAGTTGTAATTCGTTCAAGAGCATGAAGCAGAGGTATAAATGGGGCGTGTTGTTGGTGAATAGCTGGCTGGCGAGCTGTACTTCGCCGACGGAAAAGCAAAGCTTGGAAGCAGTGGCTCAATTCTATGGCGGCAGCGTAGGATTCACCAAAGGAGCCAACGCGACCACCGAAACCGCTGTTGCGCATGGCAAGTATTTGGAAATTTCCCTCAATGCGTCCGGAATTGGCAAGCGCTACAGCGACTTGCAAATACCCGCTTCAAACTGCGCCCATATGGTATACGAAAAGTTTTCGCCGGCCGAACAACAGGCCTATGACTACTTGAAAGTGAGTCTGAATGATTCTGGCGGAGCGCATGCGTACACTTTTCGAAAGACTGAACTGGCAACGGCCGCACAGGCTGGACTCGACCTGAATGCATTCATGATTGACCTGCAAACGGAAGACCATGACAAGGTGCTAAAGGCTTTCAACCCAGAGGTGCTGGGGGCAGAGGCGCAGGCAAAACTGCCCGAACAGTTGGCGAAAATTGAGCAGTCCGTGGCGTCCATTACCGATTACCGGGTGGAGGGTTACGCACCGGTCACCATTGAGCTAGGCAAGAAGGAAGTCAAGTTGGTTCGATTCTACTTAACGGTGGTGCATGCAGGCAAAACCAGCCGTTTGTCGCTGCTGATTAACCCACAAATGCACCCTGACCAACCGTTTCTCTACGGGATGCAGGTTGCCTGATTTCCTACTGACTTACCAAGTAGGCTGACTTATTGCGAGTAGGTCGATTCGATGGCAACCGATTGGTTGTTGACAATTGCGGGCAGCTTGTGGCTTAGCACCAATTTTTTGCTGGTCAACTCTTTAATCTCGCGGGAATAATCGGTTCGGGGCGTGATGCCCGTCATGATTATGGTGTTGCCGTTCTTTACGTAAGGCGCGGTGAAGGAAAGCTGGCCGCCGCTGTACTCCTCGAAGGTGCTGGCCGAGATGGCCACGTAGTCGCCGGAAGTGCCGGTGCGGTGGTAATCCGCCACGACTTGGCCGGTGGTGGCGTCGGTGTTGGTAACGTGTTGGCTCGTGAGGTTCCAGCGGCCGGGCAGGGCCGCGGGGGGCGGCTTTTTGTCTTCGCAGGAGACCAGGGCAGTGGCCAAGCCCACCATGCCGATAAAACCGCGCAGAGCGGGAGTAGAAAAAGTCATAGGCGATTTCTGAATCAGAATAATGAATGCGAAAATAATTGAGTCCAAAACTAGTCCTGAACGGGCATTAGCGGCACTTCCGGCGCGGGGACGGGCTTGGGCTTTTGGCTCACCAGCCACACCCCCAGGAAGATGAGCACTGCCTGCCCGGCCTTGCCCCAGGTGAGGTGGTCTTTGCCCAAGCCCACGGCAATGAGCACGGCCAGCACCGGCTGCAGGTAGATGTAGACGCCCAGCAGGGCAGGGGAGGCGTACTTCAGGGCCCAGTTGTTCAGCAGGTAGGCCAAGATGGTGAGGAACACCACCATGTAGCCGATTTCGAGCCAGATGTAGAGCGGGAAGCTGGCATAATTGGCCGTGAAAACCTCGCGCCAGCCGAAGGGCACGGCGATGACTGCCCCAACCAGAAAAATGCGCGACAGCACCGTGAAGGCGTGGTACTTGCGCATCAGCGGCTGCACCAGCACCAGGTAGAGGCCAAACACGGTGGCATTGGCCAGAATGAAAACATTGCCCAGCGTGGCCTGTGGGTACACTGCGGCTTGCACGTTGCGGCTGAGAACGAGCGAACCCGCGCCAGCCACTCCCACGGCAATGCCCAGCACCCGGGGCACGGTGATTCTTTCACTCAGCAACATGGCCGAGGCAATGACCACCACAATGGGCGCAATGGTCTGCAGCAGCGAGGCGCTGATGGGCGAGGTGAGGTTCAGGCCCGAAAAAAACAGCAACTGATTGACCCCAATGCCGCAAATGCCGCACAGAATGGACCGCAGGTTATCGGCCCTGCCAAGGATTCTGTCCTGCGGGGCTACAAAATATTTGATGATGGAAAAGAACAACACCGCGCCCAAAATGCGCAACGTGACAACGCCAAACGGCCCCATGTAGCGCGGCATCACGTCTTTCGACAAGCTGTAGTTGGCCGCATAAATGAGCGCGACAAAGAGCAGGGCCGCGTGCACGCGGAAGGAATTGCGCATAGAGTGGAGAAGATATAGCCTGCGGTAGCGCGAACTTTGTAGCTCGCGTCCCCGCGCCGTTCGCAACC
>NZ_DASVSI010000173.1:0-21151 GCF_036388155.1 Hymenobacter sp.
TCGTTGTCAGTTGTTAGGCTTACAAAGCAAACTCCTGCCACCTAACAACTGACAACGAGCAACTGACAACTAGAAAGAATGACCGAACAAGAAGTAAATACCCTCCTGGCCAAGCTGCCAGTGCTCAAAGCTGAAATAGCCAAGGTCATTGTGGGCCAGGAGAACGTGCTGGATGAAGTGCTGGTGGCCCTGCTGGCCGGTGGCCACGCGCTGCTGGAAGGCGTGCCCGGCCTAGCCAAGACGCTGCTGGTGCGCACCCTAGCCGCCGCCACCGACCTGCCCTTCCGCCGCATCCAGTTCACGCCGGACCTGATGCCGACCGACATCCTGGGCACCGAAGTACTGGAGGAAGACCACGGCACCGGCCACCGCTCGTTCAAGTTCAACCAAGGGCCCATCTTCGCCAGCCTGGTTTTGGCCGACGAAATCAACCGGACGCCGCCCAAAACGCAGGCCGCACTACTCGAAGCCATGCAGGAAGGCCACGTGACCTACGCCGGCACCGAGCATGCCCTGCCCAAACCCTTCTTCCTGCTGGCCACCCAAAACCCCATCGAGCAAAGCGGCACCTACCCCCTGCCCGAAGCCCAGCTCGACCGGTTTTTGCTGTACGTGCGCATTGGCTACCCCACGGCGGCCGAGGAGCTGGCCGTGTTGCGCGGCACCACGGGCGCGGCCGGTCAGCAGGTAACGCCAGTGCTGGGCGGCGCCGACATCCGGCAGCTGCAGGCCCTGGTCCGCCAGGTGAGCTTCAGCCCCGAGCTGATGGACTTCGTGAACCGCTTGGTGCGGGCCACGCGGCCCGCCACCTCGGAGGTAAAATTCATCAAAGACTACGGACGTTGGGGCGCCGGCCCCCGCGCCGGCCAGGCGCTGATATTGTGCGCCAAGGCGCGGGCCTTGTTGCACGGCCGCTTTGCCGCTACGCTGGAAGACATTCGGACGCTGGCGCCGCCCGTATTGCGCCACCGCGTACTGCTGAACTTCAATGCCGAAGCCGAAAACTTAACCGCTGACGACGCGGTGGCTGCGCTCCTGCAAGCGGTACGCTTTGCTTAATGACTAATGAGGAATGAAGAGTGAAGAATTGCGTCTTGTGGTTCTTTCTCTTCAACTCCTCATTCTTCATTCCCCATTCTTCATTAATCCCATGCTTTCCCCTGAACTCCTGCACGGCTTGCGCAACCTGTCGCTGGCGGCCCGCCAAGCGGCTGAGGGCTTCCTGAACGGCGCGCACGCCAGCCGCCGCCACGGCGCGGGCATGGAGTTTAGCCAGTACCGTCCTTACCAGCCCGGCGACGACCTGCGGCGCCTTGACTGGCGCTTGGCCGCCCGTTCCGACCGGTACTACCTGCGCGAATCGGAGGTAGACACGAGCCTGACGGTGCACCTGCTGCTCGACGCCAGCGCCAGCATGAACCACCGCGACGACAACGGCCTCACCAAGCTCGACTACGCCCGGTTGCTGCTGGCGGCGCTGGCCTACCTGGCCCAGCAACAGGGCGACGCGGTCGGCCTGACCATCTTGGCTCCCGGCGGGCTGCGCCACCTGCCCGCCCGCGCCGACACCCGGCAGTTGCCCCGCATCTACCACGCCCTGGAAACCGCCGAGGCTACCGGCAACTTCCCCGACGCCGCCACGCTGGCCCCGCTCACGGCCCGGCGGCAACGCGCCCTAACCGTTTGCGTGAGCGACTTGTATGAGGAAAGCTCAGAAATAAACGCTTTGCTCACGCGCCTTCGGGCTACCAGCGGCGACGTATTGCTGCTGCATTTATTGGCAAATAACGAGTTGAATTTCAAGTATAAAGGCTCAGTAACTTTAAGAGACTTAGAAAGTGGAAAAACCTTGCAGTTGGATGCCGACCAGCAGCGGCCCGTGTACCAACGGCAGTTAGCTGAATGGCTCCGCGACACGGCCCAAGCGGCCCGCCGCCAAGGCTTCGACTACCACCAGCTCAGCACTGCCGAACCCCTAGACCAAGCCATGCGCGAGTTTCTGCGCCGGCGAAATTCTTCGAGCTAAAAGCCCATCACGGTCCTGACTTGGTGCATCACTCCTCAACAAGCGGCCCAATTCTGCGGGCGGAATGAGCGACCAAATGGACCTTTGTTGCGTCTGTGTTTTAACCTTCCTAAATTCAGTTTTTGTTTAAGCTACTCACCCCGTCTGCTCTACTCGCCCTGTTGGGGCTGCTGGTGCCGGTCGCCATTCACCTCTGGAACCGGCGGCCTGGCCGCGAGGTGGCGGTGGGCAGCCTGCGCTGGCTCACGGCCGGGGCCAACCGACGCCTGCGCAACCTGAAGCTGGAGCAGTTCTGGTTGCTGCTGCTGCGGGCCGCGCTATTGGCCGTGCTGGCGCTGGCACTGGCGGGGCCGGTGTGGCAGCAAGCCTTGCCAGCCGGTCGCGGGCAAGTGCTGCTGAGCCCGGAGGTGCTGGGCAAACCGGCATTCGCCACGCTGCGCCCAACCATCGACTCCTTGCGCCGCCGCGGCTACGCGCTGCGCTGGCTGGCGGCTGGCTTCCCCAAAATGTCAGGAGCCGCTTGGCGGACCGACTCTCTAGGCCGACGCGACAGCGCGCGGGTGCTGGCCAGCGGCGGACTAGCGCCTGACCGGTTCCTGTGGGCGCGGGTGCAGCAAGCAGCTGCGGCATTTGCGGGCCAGCCGCTGTACGTGGTCACGCCCGCGGCCCTGCGGGGGTTTGAAGGCCTGCATCCGGCCTTGCCAGCCAACATCACCTGGCAAACCCTGCCCAACCCCGCCACCGCTACGTGGGTGCAGGCCGCGGGCGTGCGCGGCGACAGCCTTCGGCTGCTGGTAGGCAAGAGTACTGAAAATCAAACCACTTTTCAGCCGAAATCAATTCTTAAACCCAAGACCAATGCCCCGTTTCGGGTTGGCGGGCTTGGGTTCCTGCGCCTGGAGCCTTCTGGCGCTGGGCAACAGGTGGTTTTGCCGACCGCCGACAAAGCCGCTGCGAATTCTACGCCGCCTGTGCCCGTTCGCAGTCAGCCCCTGCGCATGGTCATGTACGCAACTCCGGCCTATGCCCTCGATGCGCGCTACCTCCAAGCGGGGGTGCGCGCGGCGGCCGCGGGGCTGCTGGTGCCCGTGCAACTCAGCATGTCCGCGGCTCCTCCGTCACCTGGCACCCGGCCCGATTGGCTGTTCTGGCTGAGCGACGCTCCTTTGCCTGCGGGATGGCAAGACGCGGTACAACGGGGTACCCGGGTGTGGCAGCAGGCCACCGCCACGGGCATGGCAACCAACACCCGCCTGGCAACCCCGGCCGCCGACGAAGCGCCGGCCGTCATCCTTCAGCGAAGCACTGCCGCGGAAGCTCCCGGTAGCACGGTGCTGTGGGCCGACGGGCTGGGGCGCGCGGTGCTGTCGCAGCGCTCGGTGGGCCAGGGAGCTTTTTATCAATTACACACGCGCCTGCACCCCGCTTGGAGCGATTTGGCCGACAACCCTGGGCTACCGGCTCGCTTACTGGAAATTATTCAACCAGAAAATGCCGGTAGCCCGGCATCAGCAACCTCGACGCAAGAGGCTTTCGCAAACCAAGACCTGCGCGCCATGGATGCGGCGCAGCTGCCGGTACCGGTCCCAACCGCTGGGGGCCGCACCTCCCCGGCGCAGGCCGCGCCAAAGGTTTTTCGCGTAACGGACTTGCGGCCCTGGCTGGTGCTGGCGGTTGGAGTGTTGTCCCTGCTTGAGCGCCTGCTGGCCCGTCGCCGCGAGGCCCTCCCTACTACCCCCGTCTCATGAGCCAACCAGTCGCTTCTTCTCCTGCTTCGGACTTGCTGCGAGCGCTGCAGCAGCTTCGCCAAGTGCAGCGCAGCTACGCGGTCCGGCGGGCGCTGACGGTGCTGGTGCCGCTGGCAGCGGGCGGGCTGTTGCTGGCGCTGCTGGCCCGGCACTGGCCGGCTCAGCAATGGGTGTTTGTGACAGTAGCGGGGCTGGGCGTGGCAGCGGCAGCCTGGTTGCTGTGGCCGCTGCGCCACGTGGGTGCCACCCAAATTGCCGCTCGACTCGACCGTCATTATCCCCAGCTGGAAGACAGCAGCGGCCTGTTGCTTAACGACGCTGAGGGGCTGAACTTACTGGAACGCCTGCAGCAAGCTCGTGTATCCTCTCGCCTCAATGAAGCTCAGTCGACCAATTCTTTATCATTACCGGTTTCATTCAAAGCTTCAGGCATGATAACGGCCGCACTGCTTGTTGCCAGCGCGGTGGTATGGTGGTGGCCCAGGGCGACGGATGCCCCGCAAAACCGCTCCGTACCGGTGCGTTTTTCGGAGACGCAACCCGCCGTGCCCGGCCAAGTACCGCCCCGTATTACCGACACGCGACTGGTGGTAACGCCTCCGGCCTACACCCGGCTTCCGGCTTTTTCGCCGGCGCAAGCTTCCTTCCAGTGCCCGCAGGGCTCACGGGTACGGTGGCAAGTGCGTGTGAGTGGCTCCGGCCGCCGGACCCCGGAACTGGAGCTCGGTCCAAAGCGGGTCGCGCTGCAAGCGGTGAGCGGCCAGCCGGGCGTGTATTTCGCGGAGCAAACCCTGGCGGCTTCCACCCTCTACCGGCTGCGGCTGGGCGGTACCGTGTCGGATGATTACGCCATCGATGTGCGGGCCGACCAAGCCCCGGTGGTGCGCATCCAGACGCCCAAGCCCTACACCCTGGTGGCCACCATCGGCCAGCGGCCCGAGGTCCCCATCCGGGCCACCGTGCGCGACGATTACGGGCTAAGCCAGGCCGAGCTGGTCATCACGGTGGCGCAGGGCCAGGGCGAGGCGGTGAAGTTTCGGGAGGTGCGGCGCAGCCTGAGCGCTGGCCTGTCGGGCACCGCCGCGCAGGCTGGACTGAGCAACCTGCTCAACCTCCCCAAGCTGGGCCTGACTTACGGCGACGAACTGTACTTCTACATCTCGGCCCGCGACAATGCCGGGCACTCCTCCCGCACCGATTCCTACCTCGTGCAATGGCAGGACACCACCGTGGAGGACAGCTCCACCGACATGGGCATGGGCGTAAAAGTGGCGCCCGCTTACTTCCGCAGCCAGCGGCAAATCATCATCGACACCGAAAAGCTGATTGCCGAACTGGGCAAGCTCGACGCCGCCACTGTGGCCGCCCGGGCCAACGCCCTGGGCTTCGACCAGCAGAGCCTGCGCCTGCGCTACGGCAAGTTCATGGGCGAAGAGTCGGAGCAAGCCATTGGGGCCGCCGCGCCGCACTCGCCCATTGCCGAGGATGAAGACGCTGACCATGCCGACCACGCCGCGCCTACCGCCGAGGCGCATAACGCCGAAGAAGACCACCACGACCACCCCGAGCCGCCGGCTTCGGGCAAAATGGCGTCGCCCACCGCCGAAACCGATGCCCTGATGGAGCCCTACATCCATCGGCACGACGACTCGGAAACGGCCGACTTTTTGGAGCCTGCGGTGAAAGCCAAACTGCGCGCCGTGCTCAACGAAATGTGGGCCGCCGAGCTGCGCCTGCGCACCAACGACCTGAAAGCTGCCCTGCCCTACGAGTACCGCGCCTTGCGCCTGCTGAAGCAAGTGCAGCAGCAAACCCGGGCATACGTAAAGAAGGCCGGCTTCACCCCGCCGCCCATGCCCGAGGCTACGCTGCGCCTGACCGGCGAATTGGCGGGGGCCGCCGCTCCCCAGCGCCAGCAGACCTTGGCCGCGCCCGTTACCCAGCCCACCGCGCGGGCCGCCCTGCGCTGGCTGTCCTTATCGCGTGATAATCCTCGCCCCAACCCCGCCGATGCCCGCTTGCTCGAACAGGCCGGTTCGGCCCTCGCCGGCGCGGCCTTGCAGCGGCCGGGCGTGTACCTGCCGGCCCTGCGCGCCCTCCGGCAGCTGGTGGGCGACGTGCGCGCCGGGCGCCCCGCCTGCACCGATTGCCGCGCGCCCGTAGAGCGCGCCCTGACCGATTTGCTGGCCGTGCCTCCCCAGGCCCCGTTGCCGGCTGCCGCTCCCGACCGGTTGGCGCGGCGGTATTTCCAAGAACTCAGCCGTTAGCATGTTGCCTGTTCCTCCTTTTGCATCCGGTATTTATTACGTCCTGCTGGTTTTTTTCCTCATGCTTGGGCTAGGATTGGCGGCGATGGCGTGGCGCCGGGCGCGGCAGCGGCAACGCAGGCTGCGGGTGGTGGCCGGCGTGGTGGCGACCTGCGCGCTGTGGTTTGCGGCGTTCCCGCCCTTGCGGCAGTTGCCCGCCGCCCGCGCCGAAGCCATTTTATTAACCGATGATTTTCAGGCCGATTCATTGCGCGCGTTGCAGCGAAGCTTGGGCAATGGCACGCCCGTTTGGTACTACGGTCCTGGAACCCCACCAGCCAAGGCCCGGGCGTTGCCCAGCCTGCTCAGCCTGGCCGAGCAGCGCCCGGGCCTCCGGAAGCTGCACGTGCTGGGGCGCGGCCTGGCGGCGTCTGAATTGTCGGCGCTGGGCAACTTGCCCGTGGTGCTGCATTCGCGGCCCACACTAACAGGCATTAGCACCGCTTTCTGGAGCCAGAAACTGGCATTGGGCGAAGTTTTTCGCGTGGAGGGCACGGTGGCGCCCGCACCAGGCAAAGAGCCGAACTGGGTGCGCCTGCGCGCGGCCGGCACCGTCCGCGACTCGGTGCGGGTGCCCGCGGGTGGCGGCGCTTTTCGCCTCCGCTATCAGCCCAAAACGGCAGGCTTGGCGGTATACGAACTGCAGGTGGGGCAGGCGGGTAAAGCCTTTGGTACTGAGCCCATGCCCGTGGAAATCACCACGCCGGCCTTACCGGCCGTGCTGCTACTCACGGGCACCCCCTCGTTCGAGTTTAAATACTTGAAGAACTACTTGGCCGAAGCCCATTACCCGGTGGCGCTGCGCACTACCGTAAGCCGGGGCTTAGTGCAAACGGACTTCGTCAACCAACCGGCCATGTCGCTGAATCGACTGACGCCCGCGCTGCTGGCCCGCTACGCCATCGTCGGGGCCGATGCCGCCACCTTGGCTGCCTTGACTGGCGCCGAAGCCCAGGCACTGCAGGCTGCCGTGAGCAACGGCCGGCTGGGCCTGCTGGTGCTAGCAGATGCCGCGCCGCTGCCGCGGCCTACGCCCGCGCGGGCCCGCTTTACCGTGCTGCCCCGTGCGGCAGCACAGACCGTCCCCCAACTGCTGGCCTGGCCCGATGCGCCGGTAGCCGCTCGGGCTGCTATGCCGGCCCAGCTGCGGCCCGAAAGCACAGTGCGGCCATTGGTTGCTGGCCCCGGGCAGGCCATGGTGGCGGGCAGCAGCCGCATGGGCCTTGGGTTTGTGGTGGTGTCGGTGGTACCCGAAACCTTTCGTTGGGGGCTGCAAGGGCGGTCTGCCGTGTATGCCTCGTTTTGGAACCGCTTGCTGAGTGCAGCAGTCCCACCTCCGCCACCCGCGCCAACGTGGCGCACGGCCTCCCGCTGGCCCCGCGCGCAGCAGCCACTCGTCCTGCACCTCAGCGCTGCTTTTCCGGAAGCGGTGCCCACCGTGGCCCCGCTCGCCGGTGGCCCCAATGTTCGCCTGGCCTTGCGCCAGGACAGCCGCTTGCCGGAGTGGAGCACGGCCCAATTTTGGCCGGCAACGGCCGGTTGGTACCGCGTGCGCGGGCCTGGGGCCGCCGTGCACTGCTTCTACGTTTTTCCCGCCGCCACCTGGCACAGCCCGGAGCTACAGGAGCGCCAGCAAGCCCTGGCCAGCCGAACGAAGCTCACCACCGCGGCGGCCGAGGCAGGCACAACGGTGGAGCAACCCTGGCCGGCTGCTTGGTTTTTTGGCTTGTTCCTGCTGGCAGCCGGGTACCTTTGGCTTGAAGAGAAACTGTAGTCCCACCTGGGCGCCCTTGAGCGAAAACTTCCATTCACTTTGCGGCTTAGCCCCTTCCATGAAGCATAGAAAAGCCCCTGCTTCTGCAGGGGCTTTTTCGTGAACGCTCAGCCCAAGAGCTGAATGGCTTTTGCAGTCAGAAACTAGTTTTTCTCCACCCGGCGCACGGCCGTAACAGAGCCCTGACGAACCTCGAGCAGGTACACGCCCGAAGCCAAACTGGCGGGTAAACGCAACTGCCGGTCAGCAGCCAAAGCTACCGGGGCAAGCACCACGCGGCCGGTCAGGTCGCGCAGGGCTACGGTGGCGGCACCGGCCTTGGGCAGCGTCACGGTGATGTGGTCGGTAGCAGGGTTCGGGGAGATGGTGAGGCCCGGCAGGGCCTTGTTGGCCCGGATGGCCGAAGCTGTGCCGCATCCCGTGTTCAACGGGGTATCGGTGGCTGTGAGCACAACGGCAGTTACGCCACTTGCTGGGTTCACGGTGTTGGCCCCCGAAGCCCAAGTTCCATCGGTGTCCGTGTTGCAATTCAGCACGGCTCCAGTCACGATACTCCGCTCTTCTACGCGGCGAATACCGTTTGCCAAAGCGTTGGGTATAATAGAATTCCAAGAACCAGCGGTTGTTGAGTAGAATGCTACCACCGAGGTACCCAAAGAAACGCCAATGTTTTCAACCACAGTGGTAGAAAGCGGCCGGCCGGTACCCGCCTCGTTATCGTAGAGGGCAATGGCATTACCAGCAGTAGCGCTCGAAGCGCCGCGAATGCCGGTGGCGTTGGTAGCAAAGTCCAACGTGGTGATGCTTTGATTCAGCGCCAAGCGTTTTGCCACCGTGCCCGGTAAGGCGTCGGTTGCTAAGGTAATGGACGGGAAAATAAGGTTTCCGGCCGTAAAACGGGCATTGCCCGAGTTCAGAAAACCGAACCAGCCGGTGTAGCTTCCAGCCGCATTGGTGGTGAAAGTGAAATAGCTACCGGCGGTGGTAGTGCTACCAACCGAAGCCGTAGTGTAAGTGGCACCGGTGGCGGTGGTTGTAATCAATACCGGAATGCCAGCTCCAGAAGTAGTGCCGCCAAAGTCTACCGTGCCGCCGCCGGTCGTGGCGTTGGTAGCGCCTACCACGTACCCGCGGTAAAGGGTGGATGGCGTCAAGTTGCTAACCGTAGCCCGGAACAGCACCGGCAAGCGAGTGTTCGTCCCGCTGGCCATGTACTGCGGCACAACAATCCCGGTAAAGTCGGCCTGGGTTAGGGTTTGGGCCCAGGTGGCTAGTGGTGCCAGGGCGAGCAGCAAAGCCGTTAGCGTAGCCAACGACCACATCGTAAAATGTTTTTTCATGAGTTCGGATAAACGGTGAAAGAAAGTTGATTGTAAACGGTGACTTGGATGCTCTAGTTGTTAGGCTGTAAAAGTATGATATATGGCACCGAGCCAAAAAAAATTGCAGATTATTGAGTTTTGATTTGTTCGCAACAAATCAATCCGCCATCCCCTAAACAGCCTTGAAGCTATTCCCACAAGGGGTAGTGTTCTAGGTGCACTTCCTGCTCAAAGAAGATGCGCGTGCTTTCCTCGAACGAGCGGGTGAAGTCCGACACGTAGAAATGATGGGCGGGCGGGGTCTCGGTCGCCGGGGCCAGCAGGCCGTGCGCGCCCAGGTAGGCCTCGGCATCGGCGGCCACCACGTCGGAGGCGTCGAGAACGTCGACCCGGCCCTGGTAGAAGCGCGCAATCTGTTCCTTGATGAGCGGGTAATGCGTACAGGCCAGCACCAGCGCGTCGATGCCGGCCAGCGTGGCGTTGCTCAGGTAGGCACCGATGATGTCGTCGCTGATGGAGTTCTTGAAAAAGCCTTCCTCAATCATGGGCACCAGTAGCGGCGTGGCCAACGAGTGCAGGTCCACGCCCGCGTCCAGAGAGTCTACTTTCTTCTTATAGACGTTGGAATTCACGGTTTGCTTGGTGCCGATGAGGCCCACGCGGCGGCCGGCATACGCACGGCCCAGGTGCGCCACGATGGGGTCGATGACGTTCAGCACGCGGGCTTTGGAGCCCACGTACTCACGCACCAGCTCGTAGGCTGCGGCCGAGGCCGAGTTGCAGGCAATCATAATCAGCTTGCAGTGCTGGCGCAAGAGCAAGTCACAGATTTTGACCGAATACGCCTGGATGGCGGCGGCGCTTTTGTCGCCGTAGGGCAGGTGGGCGGTGTCGCCGAAATACACAATTCGCTCGTGGGGCAGGCGGCGGGCCACGGCCCGCGCCACGGTGAGGCCGCCAATGCCGGAGTCGAACATGCCAATGGGGCGGGCGGCGAAGGCCGCAACCGCTTCGGGGGTCGCAGAAGCAACGGTTGTCATGCGGCAAAGGTAGCCGGGCCGTCCGCTTGCCTTGGCATCTTGGGCGGGCCGCAACTTTTCGGGGCAGCTTTCCTGGTTTTTTACAAATTCTGGTTATATTTCCGCCCCTATCCAGCTCACTAATTTCCCATGAGCACCATTTTGGCCGAAATTGACCACGCCTTAGCCGCCCACGACGCGCGTCAGGGCCGCCCGGTGGCCATCTACCTCGGCGAGCGCAAGCTCACCCAACTCACCCTCGACGCCGCCCGCGCCACCCTGCCCAACCTCAGCACCGACGCCGGCCGCCCCCTCACCTACCGCAACCTGGAGCTGCTGCGCGACGAGGTGAACGTGGACGTGGTGCGGGTTATTTAAAAGGGCATGGGGGTAGGAGGGTATGAGGGCGTGCGGTAGGGAGGAATTCCCCAACTCCTACCCTCCTACCCCCATACCCTCCTCCCCTAGAAGCACCGGCTGCAGCACCGACCAGACCGTGCGGGCCACAATGCGGTGCCCGGCCGGCGTGGGGTGAATGCCGTCTGGCTGGTTCAGGCGACGGTCGCCGCCCACGCCTTCGAGCAGAAAGGGAATGAGCACCAGGTTGTTTTTGGTGGCCACTTCCTGGTAAATGCGTTTGAAGTCGGCCGCATAAGATGCCCCTAGGTTGGGCGGTATCTGCATGCCCGCCAGCACGATTTGGGCGCTGGGGCTGCGGCGCCGCACCGTGTCGATGATGGCCTGGAGGTTGCGGCGGGTATCGCTGAGCGGGAGTCCGCGCAGGCCGTCGTTGCCGCCCAATTCCAGCACAAACACGTCCACCGGCTGGCGCAGCACCCAGCCCACACGGCTGCGGCCGCCGGCGGTGGTTTCGCCGCTCAGGCCCGCGTTGATGACTTCGTAGCCCAGCTTCAACGAATCAATTTTCTCGCCCACCAGCGCGGGAAAGGCCTCGTCGGGCTCCACGCCGTAGCCGGCCGTGAGGCTGTTGCCGAAAAACAGCAGGCGCTTTTTGCCAGTGGGAGCACCGGGCTGCGGGCTGGCCAGCGACGACGTGGCCGTGGCAGCTGGCGGCTGGGCCGTTTCGGTGGACGAATTAGAATTGCAGGCCGTGAAGGCCAGCGCAAACAGGCCGACGAAGGAGAGGCGAACGAAGCTCATGAACGAGTTTTTGGGCACGGAAGATGAAAAGGGAAAACATCGAGAAGGTTTTCGCGTCTTTGGTAACGAACGGTGGGCCCTGCGGTTGTGTGATGCAGCAATAGAAAGTCTGGAAAGAAGACGGTCGTGCAACTCGCAGCGAACCTACGGTCAACGCAGTAAGCGCTGCCATTTCTGGGCCCAGCCCATCCGCTTCCCCACCCCTGCCACCCCACTCCATGAGCATCCTTCGCGTCGAAAACCTCACCAAAACCTATCCCAGCGCCGAGCGCGACCTGACGGTGCTGCACGCCGTCAGCTTCGATTTGGCCGCCGGCGACACGTTCGCCATTGTTGGGCCTTCGGGCTCGGGCAAAACCACGCTGCTGGGCCTCTGCGCCGGCCTCGACCGCGCCTCTTCGGGCAGCGTGTGGCTCAACGGCATTCAACTCGATAACCTGAGCGAGGACCAGCGGGCGGCCGTGCGCAACCAGCACGTGGGCTTCATCTTTCAGAATTTCCAGCTGCTGCCCACCCTCACCGCCCTCGAAAACGTGCTGGTGCCGCTGGAGCTGCGCGGCCAGCGCGGCGCCACCCAAACCGCCCTGGGCCTGCTCGAGCGCGTGGGCCTGGCCGAGCGCGCCAACCACTACCCGGCCCAGCTGTCGGGCGGCGAGCAGCAGCGCGTGAGCCTGGCCCGCGCCTTCGCCAACCGCCCGGCCGTGCTGTTCGCCGACGAACCCACCGGCAACCTCGACCCCGACACCAGCGAGCGCGTGGTGAACCTGCTCTTTGAGCTCAACCGCGAAGCCGGCACCACCCTCGTACTCGTGACGCACGACCTCGAGCTAGCGGCGCGCACGCAACGCACGCTGCGGCTGCGCGGCGGCAAAGTGGTGGAGGAATTGGTGGGGTGAGGTGCAGCTAGTTTCTCGTTGCCGGCAGCAACAATACCTGTAACTTTTTGATTATGTGCATTATTTAATTTTACTTGAGCGCAAAACAGGCTTTGCCAGTACTGGGTGCCTAGCAGCCCCTTGCGTTGAGTTCTGAAGTATTGATTTCTTGATTGGAGGGCTGTTCATTTTCAACAAACTGTCCGTTCTGAGCTTTTCTTCCTTTGACGGAATGAATTCAATCCCCACCGTTTTGAATTTAACCCGTCGGTTCAACTGCCGGTTTTCGGGGGTGTCGTTAGGGGCCGCGGGTCGCTTGGCCCCGTAGCTAACGGTAGATAACCGGCTTTCGGGAATGCCCTCCTTAACGAGGAAAGCATAAGCGGCCTTGGCTCTTTGCTGACCTAGCTGCAACAGGTACTGTTCGGGATTTGGCTGCCCCCGAGGCACTTCTCGAAGGTCAGCGTGGCCTTCCACGTTAAGGCCTGCAGTAGAATTGTTCTTCAAAAATTGTACGACATCACTCATGCCAACTATGGATTGGCGCCTCAGGGTAGCACTGCCGGTATCGAAATACGCATTCTTCCATTCCACCCTATCAATACAGCAAGTGTCACCAATACCGTTTAGGTAGAAGTTTTTGGTAATAGCAGTCGAGTCATCGTTCGTAAGCGGTGTCGGAAACTCTTGCGTTTCAATGTCTTTCCCGCCTTTTGCTAGCTCTACTCTGTAAGTGTGCCCGCCGGGAAGAACCACACGGTACGAACCATCGGCCTTTGAGACGTCGTTCCAAGTTTCTACTACTGAGTCAGCTCCTTTTCTACTGAAAATGATTTCTACTCCCGGAACCACAGACGTGGTATCAGAAAACGGATAAACACGGCCGTGAACGGTGAGAAGAAATTCTTTGGGTGCTTGGGTCACTGCCGACGAGCGGGCACTACCAGAGGGAAGCAGCACCCGCGTTGAACGGCAAGCCACCAAGCTACTCCCCACTGCCAAGGCACACACAATCCGCCCACTCCACCTCGCAACTAAATTTATTACACTCATAGACTCATTCTAAACACGGACTACATGAGTCGCCGGCCCCAAATAACGCATTCCCGCCCCGACCAACCTCGCCCGCGCCCTTGCCGTTGGAAGAACACTACCAGCAGTTATTGCACCAGTCCGTTAAAGTGCGCTGCTCCTTGCCACGTCTACGCCTTAGTTGACGTACCAGCCAATTTGCCTGGCTCACTACTGCTGTTGTGATTTCTGTTTTCTTCCTGTGATGCCTTCTCCTCTCGCTTCCTCCTCAACTACTTCCTGGCTTTTCCGCATGGCGTGGCGCGACAGTCGCCGCAGCCGGGCGCGGCTGCTGCTCTTCATGGCCAGCATCATATTGGGCATTGCGGCGCTGGTGGGCATCAATTCTTTTGGCGACAACCTGGCCCGCAGCATCAGCGAGCAGGCCCGGGAACTGCTGGGGGCCGACTTGGTCTTGACCGACAGCAACCCTTTCAGCAAGGAGCTGGAGCCGACGCTGCGGCGGCTTGGCGAGGCGCGCGTCAACGAAATTTCGTTTGCTTCGCTGGTCGAGTTTCGGCCGGGCCGGGGCGTGCGCTTGGCCCAGGTGCGCGGGCGCGACGGCGGCTTTTTCTACGGTGACTGGGAAACGGAGCCGCGCTCGGCAGTGCAGCAGTTTGCGGAGCCCGGTGCCGCGCCGGGCGCCTTGGTCGACGACGCGCTGCTGGCGCAGTTTGGAGCCAAAGTGGGTGACTCCGTGCAAGTGGGACGGGTGGTGCTGCCCATCATCGGGCGGGTGCTGAAGACGCCGGGGCAATCGGGCATTGCCTCGGCAGTGGCGCCTACCGTATTCATCCCCAACCGGTTGGTGGCAAAAACCGGCTTAGTACAGCGCGGCAGTCGCGTGCAGTACCGGCGCTCCTACCGGTTTGCGCCGGGCACCGACGTGGCCGCCCTAGTGAAAACCCTGCAAGTGCGCCTCGACAAAGCCAGCATCGACGCCGACACCGTGGCCGGCCGCCAAGAGCAAACCGGCCGCTCCTTCGCTGACCTCACCCGCTACCTCAGCCTCGTGGCTTTTGTGGCGCTGCTGCTGGGCTGCGTGGGCGTGGCCAGCGCCGTGAACCTCTACGTGCGCGAAAAGCTGGCCGCCGTGGCCGTGCTGCGCTGCCTGGGCGCCAGCGGCCGGCAGGCGCTGCTCATTTATTTGATTCAAACCGCGGGCCTTGGCTTGGTGGGGGCGGTGCTGGGCGCGGCCCTGGGCGCGGCGGTGCAAAGCGTGCTGCCGCAGGTACTGGGCGACTTTTTGCCGGTGGCCATCACCGTGAGCGTGTCCTGGCCGGCGGTGGCCACGGGCCTGGTCACGGGGCTGCTGATGGCGGTGCTGTTTGCGCTGCTGCCGCTGCTCAGCATCCGGCGGGTGTCGCCACTGCGGGTGCTGCGGGTGGCTTTTGAAGACGACACCGCCACGCCCGACCCGCTGCGGGGACTCATCATCAGCATCATTGGCTTGTTCATCCTCGCCTTTGCCTACCAACAAACCCGCGACTGGAAACTGACCCTCGGCTTTGGGGCGGGGCTGCTGGCGGCGTTTGCGGCGCTGGCCGGCCTGGGCCGCCTGCTGATGGGGCTGGTGCGGCGCTTCTTTCCCACGGGCTGGAGCTACGTGTGGCGCCAGGGCCTGGCCAACTTGTACCGGCCGCAAAACCAAACGCTTACCCTGGTCACCTCCATCGGCCTGGGCACGTTTTTGCTGGCCACGCTTTTCCTGACGCAGGCCCTGCTGCTGGGCCGGCTCCAAGTGGCCGGGCAAGCTTCGCAAGCCAACCTGGTGTTGTTCGACATTCAAAACGAGCAGCGGGCCGGGGTGGAAAGCCTGCTGCGGGCGCAGCAACTGCCAGTCCTCCAGCGGGTACCCATTGTGACGATGCGCCTCACGGCCATCAACGGCCGCTCGGTGAGTGCCATCAAGAAAGACACGGCTTCGGGCATCCCGGCCTGGGCCCTCACCCGCGAGTACCGCGTCACGTACCGCGACTCCCTGAATTCCTCGGAAAAACTAGTGGATGGCAGCGGGCCCAAGCTGGGGGCCGACGGCACGCCGCGCATTTCGGTGGAAGCGGGCTATGCCACGCGCACCAAGCTCAAGCTCGGCGACACGCTCGACTTCAACGTGCAGGGCGCGCCGCTGCGGGTGCTGGTGGGCGGCACCCGCGAAATTGACCGCGGCCGGGTGCAACCGAGCTTTCTGGTCGTGTTTCCGGCCGGCGTGTTGGAGCAGGCCCCGCAGTTTCAGGTGCTGCTCACGCGCACGGGCAGCGCGGCGGCGCTGGCCGGCATCCAGCAAGCCCTGGTACAGCGGTTTCCCAACGTGCTGGCCATCGACCTGGGCCTCATCCTGCAAACCGTGAACGACATTCTGGGCAAAATTTCCTTCGTGGTGCGCTTCATGGCGGGCTTTAGCATCCTCACCGGCTTGCTGGTGCTCAGCAGCTCGGTGGTTATCAGCCGCTACCAGCGCGTGCGCGAAAGCGTGCTGCTGCGCACGCTGGGCGCCAACCGCAGCCAGATTTTGCGCATCACGCTGGTTGAGTACGGGCTGCTGGGCTTGCTGGCGGCACTGGCCGGCATTGGGCTGGCAGTGCTGGCGGCCTGGGCCCTGGCCATCTGGGTGTTTGAAGTCGGGTTTGGCCCGGCGGTGCTGCCCTTGCTGGGACTGGCGGCGCTGGTCACGGCGCTCACGGCGGCCATCGGCTTGTTCAACAGCCGCGACGTGCTGCGCCGCTCCCCGCTGGAAGTGCTGCGCGCCGAGGGCTAAACGATTGCGCGTAAACACAAAAGGCCCGGCCCCTCCATCGGGGCCGGGCCTTTTGTTTGTGCAACGCCGGGCGGGGTACCCGCTGGCGGCACTACTCTTTCACGAACTTGGTAGAAGTGGTGCGGCCGCCTTCCGTCAGACGCAGCGTGTAGACGCCCGGGGCCAGCCCTTCCACCGGAATGGCGGCTTGCTGGGTGCCGCCGGCGGGCAACGACCGGCGAAGCACTTGGCGACCGCGCAAATCGTAAATCAGCAAGGTGCGGGCCGCTTCGGACGCTCCCAACGTCAAGTTCAGTTGCTGCTGCACGGGGTTGGGGTAG
The DNA here is from genome assembly GCF_036388155.1 of Hymenobacter sp. Classification (NCBI taxonomy): domain Bacteria; kingdom Pseudomonadati; phylum Bacteroidota; class Cytophagia; order Cytophagales; family Hymenobacteraceae; genus Hymenobacter; species Hymenobacter sp. The sequence goes on from NZ_DASVSI010000173.1 coordinate 16,381, forward strand.
AGCGTCGGGGCCGCCCCGGAAACACCCGCGGGTTCACCGGCCGAGCGGGCGGCCGCCGTCTTGGCGAAGCTCCACCAGTTGATGTTGTAACCGCCCACGGGCACGCCGATGGCAATGTCCTGCTGGCCCGCCTTCAGGGTAACGGTGGCGGAAACAGTGGTCCAGTTTTGCCAGCCGCCGGTGTTGGGCACCGACACGGTCCCCAGCTTGGTGGCGCCCGCGTTCTGCTCCAGGCTGATGCGGCCGGTGGCGTTGGGGCTGGCCACGCGGAACTGCACGGTGTAGGTGCCCGCCGTGGGCACCGTCACGGTGTAGGCCATCCAGTCGCCGGCGTCAATCCAGCCCACGCTGCGGCCGCCGCCCGCGTCGGTGGTGGTTTCGGTTTGCACCCCCGACATGGCGTGGTAGCTCTCGGCCTCCACCTTGGTGGCGGTGCCGGAAGTGGGTGGCGGCGTGGTGGGCGGGGGCGTCGTAGTGGGCGGAGGCGTGGTGGTGCCGGTGCCGGCCCAATTCTGAACGTAGCCTTTCACCAAGCGGCCCGAAGTCGTGAGGAAGCTGTCCGACCAGGGAGCCGTGGGGCTGGTGCCCGGCACCAGGGCCGAAGCGGCCTCGGCTTTGTCGTTCAGGGCCCAGTTGGCGTGGCTGATGTTGTTGGCTTTCAGGAAATCCATCCACTCCTGGGTGGAAGCGGCGTCGACGGCGCCGCCGCCCGAGGCGTCCACCGCGCCCCATTCGGTCACGAACAGGGCAACGCCCCGGCTCAGGGCCGTGCGCGCTTTGTCGCGCAGGCTGTTTTTGTGGCTGGCGGCGTAAAAATGCAGCGTGTAGGCAATGTTGACGCCCGCAAGCGGCGAGGCGGCGGCCACGTCCACGTCCTGCGACCAAGTGGGCGTGCCCACCACAATGAGGTTGTCCGGGTCGATGGCGCGAATGGCCCCCACCACGGCCTGGGCGTAGGGCTTCACCACCCCAGTCCACGACACTTGCAGAGGCTCGTTGTAGATTTCGTAAATCACGTTCGGCCGGGTGCCGTAGGTGGTGGCCATCTCGCGGAAAAAGGCAATGGCTTCGGCCTGGTGCCGCTCGGCGCTGTGCGAGTGCCAGTCGATGATGACGTAGAGGCCGGCGGCGATGGCGGCGTCGACCACGGCTTTCACCTTGGCTTTTTCGCGGGCCGGGTTTTCCAGGTAGCCGCCGGGTTCGTCCACGCCCATGGCGGCGCGCACGAGGCCAGCGTTCCAGTTTGTTCTCAGCCAGTTAACGGCATTGGCGTTGTAATAACGCTCGCCGCCCCAGCCGGCGTTGCTCCAGAACAGGCTGCTGCCAGCCAGGCTCACCGGCTGGCCGGTTTGGTTCAGCACTTGGTTGCCTTGCACGCGCAGGGCGCCGTGCGTGGCCACGGGCGTTTGGGCCGCGGCGGGCCACCAGCAAGCGGTGGCCAGCACCGCCAGCACGATGCGCCAGCGGCTCCGGGGAGCGGAAGTTTGAGGGTGGGTTTGGGGTAGAAGTTTCATGGCAGGTTGTGGGGGTTGGGTAGATGCAAAAAAGAAAAACACGAGCGGAGGCCTGAGCAACACCGGGCCCTCGTTCGCGGCATTCTCTACGTGAGCTTAAAGGATTTAGCTGAAATAAGAGGAAAGTTCAACCAGGTGTTTTATTTGTTCGAATCACAGTGCAATTTTAAGTTTTGAAAGCGGCTTGCTGGTCCAGTTGTAGCTCCGATGCGCCTCATTTATTGCCCCTTGCGCCACCGCAGTCCGGACGCCCGCCTCGTGGTACCGGACCGCAACCGTTGCCGGAGTCGATAGAAGTCGAAAGCCTGCAACCTGGCCCACTCCTGGATGTTGGTCCGCGTTGCGCTTATTACTTTCCGTCGCCGCTTTTCTCAAGTCCCAGCCCAAGCAAAAGGCTTTTACCTTCCACTTACTTTCTCCTGCATGCGCTACTTATTTGCCCTGCTCTCACTTGCCTGCTTGGCCCTCCTGACGGGCAGCCAAGCGCCCACGCCGCCCGCGGCCCACACCTTCGCCTTGGGTCCCGAGCAGTTTCTGCTCGACGGCAAGCCGTTTCAGATGATATCGGGCGAGCTGCACTACCCCCGCATCCCGCGCGAGGCTTGGCGGCAGCGCATTCGCATGGCCAAGGCCATGGGCCTCAACACCATCGGCACCTACGTGTTCTGGAACCTGCACGAGCCCCAGCCGGGACAGTTCGACTTCAAGGGCAACAACGACGTGGCGGCTTTCGTGAAAATTGCCCAGGAAGAAGGCATGTGGGTGGTGCTCCGGCCCAGCCCCTACGTGTGCGCCGAGTGGGAATTCGGCGGCTACCCCTACTGGCTGCAAAACACGCCCGGCCTGCAAGTGCGCAGCCAGGAGCCGCAGTACGTGGCCGCCTACCGCCGCTACATCCAAGCCGTGGGCCAGCAGCTGGCCCCGCTGCAAGTGAACCACGGCGGGCCGGTGCTCATGGTGCAGATTGAAAACGAATACGGCTCTTACGGCAGCGACAAGGCTTACCTGGCCCTCAACCAAAAGCTGTTTCAGGAAGCGGGCTTCGACGGCTTGCTCTACACCTGCGACCCGGTGAACGACGTGGGCCGCGGCCACCTGCCCGGCCTGCTGCCCGCCGTGAACGGCACCGACAAACCCGCCCAAATCCGGCAGCTGGTGCGCACGAACCACGCCGGCCAGGGCCCCTACTTCGTGGCCGAATGGTACCCGGCCTGGTTTGATTGGTGGGGCACGCCGCACCACACCGTGCCGGCCGAGCGCTACGCCCCGCGCCTCGACACGGTGCTCGCGGCGGGCATGTCCATCAACATGTACATGTTTCACGGCGGCACCACACGCGGCTTCCTGAACGGGGCCAACTACAAAGGCGGCACCACGCGCTACGAACCCCAAACCAGCAGCTACGACTACGACGCGCCCCTCGACGAAGCCGGCAACGCCACGCCCAAATTCATGGCCTTCCGCGAAGTCATTGCGCGCCACCTGCCGGCGGGCTCCCAGCTTCCCGCCGTGCCGGCTGCCAAGGCGACCATTCGCATTCCGGAGCTCACCTTGGGTGCCGCCACCAGCGTGCTTACGGGGCTGCCCAAGGCCGTGGCCAGCCAGCGGCCGCTCACGTTCGAGGCCCTCAAGCAGGCGTATGGCTTTGTGCTGTACCGCACGCAGGTGCCCGGCGGCCGGACGGGGCTGCTCAAAATCAAAGAGCTGCGCGACTACGGGCTGGTGTTCGTGAACGGCAAACGCGTGGCCGTGCTCGACCGCCGCCTGGCGCAAGACAGCGCGCAACTCACGCTGCCCGCCGGCACGGTCACGCTCGACATTCTGGTCGAAAACCTGGGCCGCGTCAATTTCGGCAAGTACCTTCTTGAAAACCGCAAAGGCATCACGGAGCGGGTGCTCTTCCAAGGCCAGGAAGTGCTCAACTGGCAGCAATTCCCCCTGCCCTTCAACGACATTGCCCAAGTGCCTGCGGCCCCGACCTACGCCGCCACGGCCAGCGGCGCGCCCGTGCTGCGGCGGGCCTCCTTCACGCTCAAAGCAGTGGGCGACACCTACCTCGACATGCGCGCCTGGGGCAAAGGCTGCGTCTGGCTCAACGGCCACCACCTGGGCCGCTACTGGGAAGTGGGTCCCCAGCAAACCGTCTACGTTCCTGCCGAGTGGCTGCGCCCGGGCCGGAACGAAATAGTGGTACTCGAACTGCTAAAACCCACCCAAACCAAGCTCGCCAGCCTCGAAAAACCCATTCTGGACGCCGTGGCAACGCAGAGCACGACCAACTAGCCGCCACAGGCAAGCGAGGCAAAACCAGTTGTGAAATTTCTCGTGCGAGTCCAGCGCCTCTTTCGGGTCCACAGGGCCGGGCGAGGGCTGGCCAAGGCTTTGGAAATGGGTTCGAAAGCAGCCTACCTTTCCGGCATGAAATACCTTTACCCGGTTGCCTTATCACTTTTGCTGGCTACTACAGTTCACGCGCAAGCGCCTGATTCGCCTCGCCCAGCTTCTGCAAGGCCAGTCGTTCAACTCACTCAGGAGTCGACGGTTATTGATGCGGGCGGTGGGCCGCTGCCCTACCCGGTGTGGCGGCAGATGCTCGCGGTGGGTGAATACAAAATCCAGCCCGCACCGGGCTCTAGTGCGGCCCAGCCGGTATTTCAGGTGGTGGCCCGCACGCCCGAGGAAAAAGCAGCCTATTTAGCCAAGCTGCCTCCACCCAAAGAGAGCCCGTTCTTCACGAACGGTCAATCCATTGCGGCCTTCAAAATGCGCGACATGAATGGCCGCAAATACGACAGCAAGGATTTGGCGGGCAAAATCGTGGTGCTGAACTTCTGGTTTATTGGCTGCCCTCCCTGCCGGGCCGAGATTCCCGACCTCAACAAGCTCGTGCAGCAGAACGCCAAGCGGGACGACGTCGTGTTTCTGGCCGTAGCGCTTGACGAGCACAATGCCATCGAAAAGTTCACCAAAGACCACCCCTACGAGTACGCCTTGGTGCCCGGCGGCCGCTACATTGCCGAGCGGTACGGCATTCGCTCCTACCCCACCAATCTCGTGGTCGACCGCGAAGGCAAGGTGGTTTTTCACGCGCAATCCCACCCCAACATCTCGGCCTTCCTACAGAAAGCCATAGATGACGTGAAGTAACGAATGGTCGCCTTGTATAGGCAACTTCCTTTCAGATAAGAAAGCCCGTCATGCAGAGCGCCGCGAAGCATCTCGCTTACAGTTAGTAATTACTTGTTGCACGCGAGATG
>NZ_DASVSI010000174.1:0-27992 GCF_036388155.1 Hymenobacter sp.
AACGACTGTTAACGGCGCGGGGACGCGAACTACAAAGTTCGCGCTACATTACTCGCCCCACGGGTACAAATCTGGCGGGCCTTGCTCGGCGGGGTGAATGGCGAGCGGGTGCAAGGCCTGGGTGCGGTCGAGAAATAAAAACGCGTCGTAACGGTCGGGGAGGAGCGAGGGTACGTAATTCCCGAACTGCTCAAATTGCGGCCGGTACACCACCCCAATGGCGCGGTGCGGCACCGACTGGCGCAGCCGGGCATCGTTCCTTATTTCAGCGGATAGCAGTAAGCCATTTTCCCCGCCGAGCTGACTGTGCAGCTGGCCTTCCCAGGAATTGCGCGTAGCCGCGGGCACGGTGATTTTTTCCATCGGCGCGCCCCATTCTTTGCCCGCAATCACGCTGCCTTGGTAGGAGCCGAAGCCAATGCTGAAGACCCGGTCACGGCCCAGCTTCTCGCGGGCCAGCTGGCCAATGTTTACCATGTCTTCGCGGCGCATGTCGGTGTAGCGGGCGTCGCCGATGTGCGTGTTGTGCGCCCAGATAATGGCTTTGCTGCTGGGCCCGTGCAGGTCAAGCAGGCGCGTGAGGGTTTCCATCATGTGCTCGTCGCGCACGTTCCAGGAAGCGCCCCCGCCGCGCAGCATGGCTTTGTAGTAGCGCTCCGCGTTCACGGCCACCAAGGCGTTTTGCTCGGCTCCGAAAGCGGCTTCGCGTTCGGGCAGGTTGGTGGGATGGCGCTCCACGGCCTGCCGGCGCAGGGCCCGCAGCACGCCGGTGACTTCGTCCTGGCAGTCTTCCGACACAAAGGCCACGGCGCGGGCGTACTCCTGCGGGTCGGTGCTGTAGGGTTCGAAGCAGCGGAAGGCCTGGCGGGCAGCGGTCATGGCCCCGTCGCCTTGCTTCTCGGTGTATTGCAGCACCGCTTGCAGCGATTCCCAGAGGCTGTACACGTCGAGGCCGTAGAACCCCACGCGTCGCTCGGCCGGCTGCTGCTGGTTGTGGCGATGCAGCCAATCGACGAGCGCCGCAATCTCCCAGTTGCCCCACATCCAGGTGGGCCAGCGGTCGAAGGTTTGCAGCAGCTGCGCCGCCGAACCGTACGTCACTTCGTCCTGCTTGATGGCGGCGTTCACCGCAAAGCAGTCGGGCCAATCGCCTTCCACGGCAATGAATTGAAAGCCCTTCTCCTGAATGAGCCGCTTGCTCAGGGCCGCGCGCCACGTGTAGTATTCGTGGGTGCCGTGCGAGGCTTCGCCCAGCAGCACCACGCGGGCGTCGCCAATGGCGTCCAGCACGGGGGCGAGGTCGGCCGCGGTGCGCAAGGGGTGGGTGGGAAAGGGAGTTGCCATGGCCAGAGGAAAATTCTAGGCGCTTTTGGAAGCGAAACCAGCCCGGCTTGCACCGGACTGATTTCGGCACAGGGCTAATAATCAGGTGTTGAGTACCTCGCCGCCGTTGGGGTGAATGGCTTGGCCCGTGATGTAGGAAGCATCTTCCGAAGCCAGAAACACAAAAGCCGGCGCCACCTCCGACGGCTGACCGGGGCGTTTCATGGTGGTGTCTTTGCCAAAGGAAGCCACTTTTTCAGCCGGGAAACTGGCCGGGATGAGCGGCGTCCAAATTGGGCCAGGAGCCACCGTGTTGGCCCGAATCTTCTTTTCGGCCAGCTGCTGCGAAATGGACCGGATGTAGGCCGTGATGGCGCCTTTGGTCGCGGTGTAGTCGACCAGCTGCTGGTTGCCGCGGTAGGCATTCACGGAAGACGTCGCAATAATCGAGTCGCCTTCGTTGAGGTACTTTAGGGCCACTTTCACCACCCGCACCATGGCAAAAAAGTTGACCTGAAAAGTGTCTTCAAACTGCTCGTTGGAGAGCTGGGACACGTCGGTGCTCACAAATTGCTCGGCGGCGTTGCTCACCACGATGTTGAGTTTGCCTAGCTCCTCCACGGTTTGCTCTACCAACCGCTCGCAGAAGGCCGCGTCGCGCAAGTCGCCGGGAATGGTGAGGCAGCGCCGGCCCTCGGCCTGCACCAATTGGCGGGTGTCGTAAGCGTCCTGCTCCTCCTCGGGCTTGTAGGTGATGGCGACGTCGGCGCCTTCGCGGGCAAAGTGCACGGCCACAGCCCGGCCAATGCCGGAGTCGCCGCCCGTGATGAGGGCCACCTTGTCTTGCAGCTTGCCGCTGCCGCGGTAGTTGGGCCGGATGTATTCCGGCTGCGGCGTCATTTCTTCTTCGAGGCCGGGCTGTTGGTCCTGCGTTTGGGGCGGGAGGGAAGTGGGTTTGGTTTCCATGGCGGGCAAAGGGAAGCAAAGAGTGGTTGAAGCAAAGCCCCGGCATTGCCGAAAGACTCTGAGTTGGTTACTCTCTTCGCCAGCAATTGGTTAACGCTGAGCTTCGCCTCAAGCTCAGCGTTAACCGTCGATGCTAGTAGCCCAAAACGCCACCCGGTACCGGGTTCTTCTGGCGGCCAGAAGAACCCGGCGCCGGGTGGCGCCATGGCGTTATCGCCTCATTCTCTGTTTCGAAACCCCAGCCACAGCGCCAGCCCCAGCAGCGTGATGCCGCCCCGGATGCACCAGGCCACGGTGGGGCCCCAGTTCTCAATCCACGTCAGGAAAACGTAGTGCACGTTGGGATTGATAAACGGCAGCGCCAGCGAAATAAGCCCAATAATGAACAGTCCGAGTCCAAGTTCTTTCATAAAGCAGGCGTTAAGTGGAGAATGATTTTCCTCGCAACGCCTGCAGTATCTGAATATTATGCTCCTACGGCGATGCAGGAGATTTCCACCTGCACGTCGCGCGGCAAGCGGGCCACTTCCACTGTTTCGCGCGCCGGAGCGGTAGCATCGTCGAAGTATGACCCGTACACCTGGTTGATGGTGGCAAAGTTGCCGAGGTCCTTCACGAAGATGCTGCACTTCACCACATCGGTCAGCGCGAGCCCGGCGGCTGCCAGCACGGCCGTCAGGTTCTTCAGCACCTGGTGCGTCTGTGCCGTCACGTCGCCTTCCACCAGTTGCCCACTGGCGTCGAGCGGAATCTGGCCCGAGACGTACACGGTATTGCCCGCCTTCACGGCTTGCGAGTAAGGGCCAATGGGGGCAGGAGCTTGGTCAGTAAGGATAATCTGGTGGGGCATGAGCGGAAAAGGTTAGGGTATCTTTGGCCCAAAGTAACCACCGAAACCATGCACATTCTGGTCATTGACGGCGCGCACGTAGAAGCGGAATTCCGCGAGAAGTTTGGGCCGTTACACGAGTACACACATTTCAGCACGACCTACGCAAATCAAGCTGAACAGGACCTTATAGCGCCTCAAATACAATCTGTTGCTAAAATAGCTGATGTAGCTTTTTGTTGTGAAAGTGCTCAGTCTTACTTGTTTTTTATTGGGCTGAACATCCCTGTTTTCGCGGAGGCTTCGTGTGATTCACTGCTTGAAAATCTTTTACACGAAACTGAAATAGTGCCCGATGCTCCCCTTTTTGGCTTCTGTGGTCTACCAACTCTTATCAACCGCCCGCTGCTCGAAGTGAGCCTTTACCACGAATCCGACCACCAGAAACTAGCCGAAACCTGCGCCGCCCTCGGCACCGACTACCGCGTAGTCGAAGACCGGGTCGGCCTGGTCACTCCCCGCGTCATCTGCCAGATTATTAACGAGGCCTGCTTCACCGTGCAAGAAGGAACCGCCACCATGCAGGACGTGGACCTCGGCATGAAGCTGGGCACTAACTACCCCCGCGGTCCTTTCGCTTGGGCCAATGCCGTTGGCGTCGAGCGCGTCTACGCCGTGCTGGAAGCCATGTGGCATGACACCCACGACGAGCGCTACAAAGTGTGCCCTCTGCTCAAGCGCCAAGCCCTACGCGGCGAGCCGTTTGCGGTGTAGCTGTCATTGCGAGGAGCACGACGAAGCAATCCGTCCTGTTCTCAGCGACCGGCCTAGTGATGTGACTACTCCATGAAAAAGCCCCGAATTAAAGTAGAGCCGGGGCTTTTCACATCTTAAAAGTATCTGGTGTTGACAAGCCTGTCATTGCTACGGGCTGCGCCCTCGCAATGACAGGCTTGTTACTCCACCGTCACCGACTTAGCCAAGTTGCGGGGCTGGTCTACGTTGCAACCGCGGAGCACCGCAATGTGGTAGCTCAGCAGTTGCAGCGGCACTACCGACACCAGCGGCATCAGGATTTCGCTGGTGTGCGGCACTTCAATCACGAACTCGGCCATGGCCGGAATCACCGTGTCGCCTTCACTCACAATGGCGATGATGCGGCCTTTGCGGGCCTTCACTTCCTGAATGTTGCTCACTACTTTCTCGTACGAGCTGTCGCGGGTGGCAATCACCACCATCGGCATGTTCTCGTCAATGAGGGCAATGGGGCCGTGCTTCATCTCCGCGGCAGGGTAGCCCTCGGCGTGGATGTAGCTGATTTCTTTCAGCTTCAAAGCGCCTTCCAAAGCTACCGGGAAGTTGTAGCCGCGGCCCAGGTACAGGAAGTTGGTGGCGTCTTTGAAAATCTCGGCAATGGCGCGAATTTCGGTGTCGAGCTCCAGCGCTTTGGTCACTTTGGCCGGAATGGTGTCCAATTCCACCATCAGCTCGCGCAGTTTGGTGTCGGTGATAGTGCCACGCTTCTGGCCTACAATCATGGCCAACAGGGTCAGTACCGTCACCTGGGCCGTGAAGGCTTTGGTGGAAGCCACGCCAATTTCGGGGCCGGCGTGGGTGTAAGCACCCGCATCGGTGGCGCGGGCAATGCTGCTGCCCACCACGTTGCAAATGCCGAAGATGGTCGCGCCCTTGCTCTTGGCCAACTCAATGGCGGCCAGCGTGTCGGCCGTTTCGCCGCTTTGCGAAATGGCAATCACAATGTCCCGCTCCGTGATGACCGGGTTGCGGTACCGGAACTCCGAAGCGTATTCCACTTCCACCGGGATACGCGCCAAGTCCTCAATCAAGTACTCGGCCACCAGGCCGGCATGCCACGACGTGCCGCAGGCCACGATGATGATGCGCTGGGCATTGACGAATTTTTGCTCATAGGCCCGGATGCCGCCCATGTTCAGGTGGCTGCCGCCCAACTCCAGGCGCCCGCGCATGGAGTCGAGAATGGAGCGCGGCTGCTCAAAAATCTCCTTCAGCATGAAGTGCTCGTAGCCGCCCTTCTCGATGCTGTCAAGCTCCATCTCCAGCTTCTGAATATAAGGCGTCTGGCTTACGTCTTCTTTGGAGCGGATTTCCAACTGCCCGTCGCGAATGACCACAATTTCGTAGTCGTTCACGTACACCACCTCGTTGGTGTACTCAATGATGGGCGTGGCATCGGAAGCAATGAAAAACTCGCCTTCGCCAATGCCAATCACCATCGGCGAGCCCTTGCGGGCGGCAATGAGCTGGTTGGGCGCGTCCTTGCTAAGCACCACAATAGCGTAGGCGCCCACTACTTCGTGCAGGGCCAAACGCACGGCTTCTTCCAGGGTGCAGTCGTTCTGCTTCTGAATTTCCTCAATCAGGTTGACGAATACTTCGGTGTCGGTATCGGAGTGAAACGAGTGTCCTTGTTTTTGCAAGTGCGTCTTCAGTGCCGCGTAGTTCTCAATGATGCCGTTGTGAATGATGGCAATCCGCTCCGAGGTGGAATAATGCGGGTGGGCGTTTTCATCGTTGGGTTCGCCGTGCGTAGCCCAGCGCGTGTGGCCCATGCCCACGTTAGCGTGCGTGTCTTTCTGAGAGATAAAGGCTTCTAGCTCACTAACTTTTCCCTTCTTTTTGTAAACATTCAACTCACCGTTGAGCAACGCAACACCGGCGGAGTCGTAGCCGCGGTATTCGAGCCGACGAAGGCCTTTAAGGATAATAGGGCAGGCCTCACGATGACCCAAATAAGCAACAATGCCGCACATGGCAGAAAAAATTAAGTAAGAAAATAGGGGAATGAAACTGCAGCTACGAAAACGCTGCGCGGAGCGGTTGGCTCGGCGCTAGCGTTTCGAGAAATACACGCGCAACCGGATGTTTGCAGCGTCAAGCGCCGCCCGATTCAGCGATAACGTAGTCGAGCTTCGAATGTTTGGCGCGAGTACAAGGGCGGCCGGGCGGCCATCGAGCTTGTCGCTAAGGTAGGCCTGCAAGTAGTTGGTAATGGCCACGCTATAGTACGGTGTACCAGCGCCAACCTCAGACAATGTACCGGTGGCCGGCAAGCCAGTGCCCAGCTGTGGGGCGCCATCGGCTTGCACAACCCGGTCGTACGAGGTGAAATTTATTGCGCGTTGGAGCACGTTGTTGTTGGCGTCAACTTCTACGGCGTAAAGCGCGCTCGGGCTGGAGAGCAAAGCGTTGGTAAACGGCTTCACGGGCACGCGCAACTCAGCGCGGTTCACCGTCAGGCCCGGCGTTTGCAGCAGCGCATCGAGCCCCTTGAAGGTGATGCGGGTGCCGAGACCAGTACCTTCTTGCACATAGCTGGTGCCATTCAGCAAGGTTGGGCTGACCGAACCAGCACGGGTGTTGAGCGCCGACAGCGCCGAAGGTAAGGTGTTGGTCAACTGGGTGTAGTAGCGCGGGTCGCGCGCCGGCGCCAGCCCGCGGGAGCCACTATAAACCGGCCCAAGGAAAATCGAGTAGCTCCGGCGCGGCGCGCCAGAGCCATGGTAGTACACCACCATGCGCTGGATGTTGGTTCGGCCAAAGCTCACAATGCTGCCATTGTGGCCCGCGCTAGGGGCCACCACCAGGCCTTTAAGGACGGCCGTAAGCTGGGCTTGGTTGTAGTTGGGAGCAGAGAGCCGGGCAAACAAGTCGGTAGCAAACGCTAGCGGAATGGCCGGAAGGGCCGGCTGGGTGGGCGTGGCCGCAACGGCGCGGCGCTGCAACAGCAGGCGTACCGTTTGGTCCGGTACGGTAGTCGTAACGGGTGGGGTAGCGGTTGTAGTCACCTGCTGAGTGCGGTCCAGACGGCTCGTCAGGTTTTGGCCAAGGGGGTCACCCAAGGGCACGGCGCTGCTGGCGTCGTACGCAGTGCCTTCCTCCAGCGGGGCTTGCAGTTTAAAAACATCAAAGCGCACGGGGGCCGTGGCACTGCCGTAAACTTTGCTGAAGCCCATCACCATCACCACCGAGTCGAGCACGGGGTTTGTCAGCTTGGAGGGCAACGAGTCAGCTGCACTGGTTATGAGGTCCAACCCGCTCACCACGTTGAAGTATGCCCGCGCTTCGGTCGTGCCGGCCACGTTGTCTTCCAAGCGGCCCACCAAAAAGTTGTCGGCTTTCAGCGTTTGCACCGGCGCGATGCGCACAGTAGCCGCGTCTACGTCCAAGTCCTGGTATTCAGTACTCGTGGAAATCTGGTCGGGCAGGTCCACGTTCAGGTCGGTGCCCGTGTCGCAGCTGGCCAAGGCCAGAGCAGTAAGGGCTACCAGGGGAGCACAACGGCTAGTTAGCCAATTCATTGTAGAGCGCTAGGTAAGAAGAGTGCAGGTTTTCATCGGTCGCTACCTGGCTGAGCTTGTTGTGGAGGGCGTATTCATGGAACATGCCGTTCATGTTCTCGCTAAAGTCCTCGTCGGACCGCACCACGGTGTCGGCATATTCCATGCCCATCTTAATGAAACCGCTAAAGTCGGCCGTTTTGAGCGAAGCCAGCATGGCGTCGTCAATGTCCAACATTTTGGCTTTTTCCAAGATGTTGCCTTCAAATTTGTCTGCGAACTCGTTGTTGTAAATGGAGAACACAGACTTGGCATCCTTGAAAACGGGGTCTTTCTTGTAAGTGGTTTTCAGGTACAATGGAATCAGGCCCGTCATCCAGTCCGAGCAGTGCACGATGTTGGGGGACCAGCCAAGTTTCTTCACCGTTTCCAGCACGCCTTTGCAAAAGAAGATGGCGCGCTCGTCGTTGTCGGCGTAAAACTTGTCGTTTTTGTCGACCAACGCCGACTTGCGGTGGAAATAATCTTCGTTGTCGATAAAGTATACTTGCAGCTTCGCAGTTGGGATGGACGCCACTTTGATGACCAAAGGCTTCTCGTCATCGCCCACGGCAATGTTGATACCAGACAGGCGCACTACTTCGTGCAGCCGGTTCTTGCGCTCGTTGATAATGCCAAAACGCGGCACGAAAATGCGGATTTCGCACCCCATTTCTTGCATGCTGGCGGGTAGCCGGCGCAGCATTTCGGCCACTTTCGTGGTCTGCAGAAACGGGTCAATTTCGGTGGCCGCGTAGAGGATTCGTAGCTTCGACATAAAGGGATTATTGAAGAGAATGGAACAAGGCCATACTATGGGTGCACAAAATTAAACAATTTTGAGCGGAAAATCAATAAAAGCTACTCCGAGGGCCGTTCCAATTGCCTTCCTCATCCATGCAGATACTTACTACCGCCGCCGGGTTGCACGCGTACACCGAACAGGCCCGACAATCCGGAAAACGAGTGGGCCTGGTGCCCACGATGGGCGCCTTGCACGCGGGCCACATTCAACTAGTCCAAGCCGCGGGTGCCGAGTGCAACGAGGTAGTGGTCAGTATTTTTGTTAACCCCACGCAGTTCAATAACGCCGACGATTTTCGCCTCTACCCCCGCGTGCCGGAAGCCGATGCCGAGATGCTGGCCCCCGCCGGGTGCACGGCACTTTTCATCCCCTCCGTGGACGAAATGTACCCCAGTCCCGCGGTGCTCCGGTTCGATTTTGGCAGCCTGGAACGGGTGATGGAAGGGGCGCATCGGCCCGGACATTTCAACGGAGTAGCCACCGTGGTGAGCAAACTTTTCCACATGGCCCGCCCGCACCGGGCATATTTCGGGCAGAAAGACTGGCAGCAGGTGGCCGTAATACGCCAGCTTGTGGCCGACCTTTCGTTTGATTTGGAAATCGTGACGTGCCCGACCATTCGGGAGGCCGACGGGCTGGCCATGTCCTCGCGCAACCGCCGGCTCGACCCGGCCGCTCGCGCCGCCGCGCCGCGCTTGCATCAGGTGCTGGCTACTGCCGCCGCGCAGGTGCAGCAAGGCATAGCCCCCGCCCAAGTGCGGGCCGAGGCCGAGGCGACCCTACGCCGCGAGCCACTCATCACCCCCGAATACGTGGAAGTAGCCGATGCGCAAACGTTGCAGCCGCTGACCGGCTATGTGCCCGCCCGCCCGGTCGTGCTGTGCCTGGCGGCTCACTTGGGAGGCGTGCGCCTCATCGACAACGTGGTGGTGGACTAGGGCCGAGTAGCGAGGCTGTAGCGGGCTTTATCTTTGTTGACTCAACCAACTATTGTATTGAAGTTATGCACATCGAAGTAATGAAGTCTAAAATCCATCGTGTCACGGTTACGCAGGCCGAGCTCCACTACGTGGGCAGCGTGACCATTGACGAGGATTTGTTGGATGCAGCCAACTTCGTGGAAAACGAAAAAGTGACCGTCGTCAACGTGAACAATGGCGAGCGGTTCGAAACCTACACCATTCGGGGCGAGCGGGGCTCGGGCACCATTTGCCTCAACGGCCCGGCGGCCCGCAAGGTGAGCGTGGGCGACGTCGTCATCATCTTCTCCTACGCGCTGATTGATTTCGCCGAGGCGCGCCAGCACCGGCCCACCGTTATTTTTCCCAACGAGCACAACCGCTTGAACTAAGCGGGAAGCCTCCAGGAAGCGGCGGGTTCAGCAAAGCCACTCCGCCATTTTGAGTACGTTTTAGCCCACCACTTTATTGAAACCCTTTCTTAACGTTCTCAAATACGCGCTGTTGCTGGCCCTTTCCGGCGCGCTCATGGTATACGCCGTGCGCGGGCAGGACTTGGCCCGCATTGGCCATTACATTGCAACGGCCAACTATATCTGGCTGGGCCTCACGGTCACGCTTGCGGCGTTAGGCTACTTCAGCAGGGCCTACCGCTGGCAGATGCAGCTCACGGCCTCACGCCAACACGTGGCTTACTGGCACGTGTACCACGCCATGATGGTGGGCTACCTGGCCAACATTGTGCTGCCGCGCATGGGCGAGGTCATTCGGTGCTCGGTGCTGCGGCGCACGAGTGGGGTGCCGGTGGAGGTGTCGTTGGGCACCGTCATTACGGAGCGGGTGATTGACGTGTTGGTTCTGGGCCTATTGTTGGGCACGGTGTTGCTGATGGAATTCAACAAGTTTTGGAGCTTTATCCAGAGCCTATTTGTAGACAAATACGACTCGCTGGCGGCCAACCGCGAAGTGCTGCTGGCGGTGGCCGGCATTGCCGGGCTGTTGCTGCTGGTGTTTGGCTATCTGCTCTTTCGCAACCTTGAGCAGCTGCGCCAAAACGCGCTGTTCATTAAGGTGGTGAATTTTATCAAGGGGCTGTTGGCCGGCGTATTCAGCGTGCGCAAGCTGGAGAATAAAGGCGTGTTTCTATTGCACACGGCGTTTACCTGGCTGGTGTATTACTTGATGGATTACCTGGCTTTCCGCTGTTTCCCCGAAACCTATGGCTTGGATGCCAAGGCTGGGCTGGCGGTGCTCACCTTTGGAGCCTTTGGGATGGCGGCACCAGTATCCGGGGGCATTGGGGTATTTCACGTGATGGTGCAGAGCACCTTGCTGGTCTATGGCATTAGCAAGGAAGCCGGCATTGCTTACGCGCTGGTGGTGCACGGCGCCCAAACCCTGCTGATGGCGGTGATGGGCGGAATAAGCCTGGTATTCACTGGGCTGCATTCGGGCAAAACTGCGCCGCGCCTTGCCCCCGAACCGGTCGGTTCTAACCCTTGAGCAACGAAGCAATGTGGACAAAGGATAAAATCATGACCCGTGACGAGTTGCCCCTGGCCGTGGCTCGGTGGCGCGACCAAGGGCGCAAAGTGGTGTTTACCAATGGTTGCTTTGATTTGCTCCACCTCGGCCACGTTGACTACCTGGAGCAAGCCCGGCACTTGGGCGATGCCTTGGTAGTGGGGTTAAATACCGATGCTTCCGTGGGCGCCCTCAAGCCGGGCCGGCCCATTCAGGACGAAGCCGCCCGGGCCCGCATCCTGGCAGCGCTGGCCTTCGTAGACGCGGTAGTGCTGTTCGGCGAGCCCACCCCGTTGGCCCTGATTGAACTGGTGCAGCCCGACGTGCTGGTCAAAGGCGACGACTACGCAATTGACGGAATTGTGGGGCACGAATTGGTGTTGAACAGGGGTGGGCAGGTGCTTACGGTGCCGCTGGTGCCGGGCTACAGCACTTCGCGCATCGTCGAGCGCATTTTGCACACGACGTAGGTTTCACTCTTCATTTTCTTTCGCCATGTATCTCCTTCTTATTTTGCTCATGGTGGTTAGCTGGCTCATCCAGTGGCGCCTCCGCAGCAAATTCAAAGAGTATTCGCAAGTGGGCCTGCAAGCCAACCTGACGGGGGCCCAGGTAGCCGAGCTCATGCTGGCCGACCACGGCATCACCGACGTGCGCATCATCAGCACGGAGGGCCGCCTGACCGACCACTATAACCCCACCGACAAAACCGTGAACCTGAGCGACGGCGTGTACGCCGAGCGCAGCGCTGCGGCCGCCGCTATTGCCGCGCACGAATGCGGGCACGCCGTGCAGCACGCCACCGCGTACTCTATGCTGCAGTTCCGCTCGGCCATGGTGCCGGCCCTGAGCGCCGTTTCGACGTGGATGCCGTGGATTCTGTTGGCCGGGGTGTTCATGATTAACCGCAGCGTGATTCCGCTGGGCGTGGGCATTGCGCTATTCTCGCTCACTACGCTGTTTTCGTTCGTCACGCTGCCCGTCGAGTTCGACGCTTCGCGCCGGGCCCTGGCCTGGATGGACAAGCGCGGCGTGGTGACCGCGCAAGAGCACACCATGGCCAAAGACGCCCTATGGTGGGCGGCCATGACCTACGTGGTGGCCGCCATCAGCTCGCTGGCCACGCTGCTGTACTACGTGAGCATCTTCATGAGCGGCAGCCGCCGCAACTAAGCATCGGGCACTCGCTGCAGCACTAAAAGCCGTTGTCCTGCTCGCAGGGCAGCGGCTTTTTTATGTCTATGTTTTTTTGAATTGAGCAGGTGACAGGATTTGGCATACCCTGGTTGCTGAAATATACCTAAAAACAGGTATTGCTATTTCTTGCTTAATTTTGCTATTTTGTTGGATTGAATTTATATGGTCGCTGCTTGTTCGTGCACCCTCAACGAAACAGCGACATCTGCTCACCTTTTTCTGCCATCGTCATGATTGTTTCTACCCCAACGGCCCTGGTTGCGGCCGCGCCCACGCTGTTTCGGAGGGGACTGGTGACCCTGCTACAAGAGCAATGCCCCGCACTGCGCCTCACGCTCACGGCCGATGCCTCCGAAGTGGCCGATTTAATCGGGCTTCGCAAATTCGGATTGATAGTGCTGGATGGGGCTTTGCCGGGGCTGGATTTGCCTGCCGTGCTGGAGGGGTTGCACCGGTCCCGGCCCACGCAGCGGCTGTTGGTGCTGGCTGACCCGCGCGAGCCCGCGGTGCGCCGCGCGGCGCCGGCATGGTCAGGCACTCAGTTGCTCGTGCCGCCCCACGTGCCGCCTCATGCCTTGGCTGCGGTGCTGGCGCCTTGGTTGGCGACCACGCCCGAAGCCGGTGCTTTTCCCATTCGGGTGGAGGCGCCCTACTTGCTCGCCGGAAGCTTCAGCCGCCGCGAGCTAGAGGTGTTGCGCCTGGTGGTGGCCGACCAATGCAACGAGGAAATTGCCGACCACCTGTGCCTGAGCGTGCGCACCGTGGAAAGCCACCGCCGCACCCTACTGCAAAAGGCCGGCACCCGCACGCTGGTGGGCTTGGCGGCGCGCGCCGTGCGGGAGGGCTGGGTGGCCTGAAAACAAACTTCAGTGCTGGCACTGATGCGCTACGGGGTAGAAAAGAAGAGCTTTGTAAGCCGTTGACCTTCAATACGAGACGGCGAAAAAAGGTTATTCTTCTAACACTAACAAGCTTCTGCCATGTCGCCAGTCCTTGCTCACCCCAACCCGATTACCTACAAAAAAGCCATTGCCGAATACGCAGACGTGCAGGGAAATATCCTGAAAGGGCACGGGCGCGACCACGCCGCTTTTCTGTTCATCGAATTCAACGCTGACCTGGACTTGGTGCAGCCTTGGCTGCAGGGGCTGCTGAACGGCACGGGTCCGGTGGCCATTACCTCTACCGCCAAGCAGCTGCAGGACACCATCCGCTTCAAGCAGTTCCACATTCCGGGCGACTTGTTTGGCATGCTGCTCTTTACGGCAGCGGGGCTGGAGCACATGGCCCAGGCGCTGCCCATAGAGCCCACGCAAGTGGCTCAGCCCGCGCTGCCGCCGGCGTTTCCGCGGGGCATGCGCGCACTGGAAACCAACGAACTACTCGACGACCCAGCCCCCAAGAAATGGGACAAGGGCTGGTTTACCTTCCAGGACGGAGTGGCCACGCCCACGCCGTTGCACGCGCTGTTGCTGCTGGCCGACGACGACGTGGAACTGCTGCGCCGCACCGTGCGCACGGTATCGGACCAGTTGGCTGGCGGCGTGGGCACGCTCCGGGTGCTGGAATGGGGCCACGCCCTGCGCAACGCCGCCGGCAATGGCATCGAGCACTTCGGCTACGCCGACGGCGTGAGCCAGCCGGTGTACTTTGCCAACGACATGCCCAACCGCGCGCCGGTGGGCGGCAAAGACGCGCCGCTGGCCGAGGACGTAGACCGCTGGAACCCCGCTGCCGACCCCGAAGCCCTCGTGCTCGTGCCCGACCCGTTGGGGGACAGCCAAGGCCAGGGCAGCTTCTTCGTATTTCGCAAGCTGGAGCAGGACGTGCGCGGCTTCAAGGCGGCCGAAGAGCACCTGGCCCAGCGCCTCGGCCTGGCCAAGGGCGACGAAGAACGCGCCGGCGCCATGCTGGTGGGCCGCTACGAAGACGGCACCCCGGTGGTGGAGCGCGGCGGCGACGGCTTGATTGACCCGTTGGTCAACAACTTCGACTACGCCCACGACGGCGACGGGCACCGCTGCCCGTTCCACGCCCACATCCGCAAAATGAACCCGCGCGGCGAAACCGCTTCGGGCACGGCCGACGAGCGCGCCGCCGGCACAGAGGAAGAGCGGTTGCGCCAGCTCACCCGCCGGGGAATTCCCTTCGGCAACCCCGAGGAAGCCCAAAAGGAAGGCGGCAAACCCGTCGGCTTGCTCTTCATGTGCTTTCAGCGCAACATCTCCCAGCAGTTTGAATTCATCCAGAAGTTTTGGGCCAACAACGCCGACTTCCTCTTCAACAAAAACAAGCCCGGCCTCGACCCCATCATCGGCCAAGGCAACCGCGACAAGCTGCGGTTCAACTACACGTACGGCGCCCCCGGCTGCCGGCAGGCCGAGTTTAAGCAGTTTGTGAAGCTGCGCGGCGGCGAGTATTTCTACGCGCCTTCGATGAGCGGGCTGCGGAAGGTGACGGGGTTGGGCGAGTGAGGCAAATGCCCATTTCGACGCCGCAGTGGGTACGAGTCATGGGAAAGATGCCGCTAGTTGCTGCAAAAGCCGATACCCGCACGCTGGTGCGCTTGGCGGCGCGGGCCATGCGGGAAGGCAAAGTGGCCTGAAAATAAACTTCAGTGCTGGCACTGATGCGCCAGGGGTAGGAGGAGGCCGTGCTTTGCCAACGCGGGAGCAGTGCGTTTAATGCTGACCCGAATGGTATTCCGTTCCGTGCTCACACCTATCCAGGAGTTGAGTAAAGCCATTGCTGGCTCCAAGACGGCAAAAGTTTGTCAACAATGACGTGAGCGCGGGCCGTGGTGGCTCTTTTCTCTCTTTTCTTATGAAGGGTTTTGGTCTTCTTTTGCTGGCATTGTCCGGCTTATCTGCCCACTTGGCCGTGGGCCAATCCACTTCCGAGTTGCTTAATGCCAAGCGCGTCAACCATTTCATCGTGCTGAAGCCCGATGTGCGTAACAAAACGCTTGGCTATTTTCTCGACAACGACGTGGAAAGCCGCAACGTGAAGACGATACGGGGCAAGCCTTGTTTCGCGGTGGTGGAGCGGGGCGACCCCAAGCAACTCCGCGTCGAGTCGGCGTACCTCAACCCGTTCAAGTATCGGGTCGTCATCACGGACACGGCGCTTACGGACCCGGCGTTTGAGAGCGTAAGCAAGTTTCTGGCGGTGGTGGAAACGCTCTCCGGTCAGCTGGCGAAAGGCGGCGCCACCAAAGGCGTGGAAGGCTACGAAGCGCCGAAGGAGCCAACCGCCACCGCCGCCGTGAAAGCCCAACTCACTACGCAGTCTGGCGCCGTAATCACATCAAAAGGTAAGAAAGTGCGAGTCGTTTCCGCTCAAACTGTTTCCTCGATAATACGCCGAAACGCATCCACTAATAAGTTGCTTTCACTTATCGGGGAGTTGAACGCGCCGCCGCTGCACGCCTGGGCGTACCAGGTAC
The DNA here is from genome assembly GCF_036388155.1 of Hymenobacter sp. Taxonomy (NCBI): domain Bacteria; kingdom Pseudomonadati; phylum Bacteroidota; class Cytophagia; order Cytophagales; family Hymenobacteraceae; genus Hymenobacter; species Hymenobacter sp. The sequence continues at coordinate 15,407 of NZ_DASVSI010000174.1, forward strand.
AGGTCGATTCGGCCCGTCTCTTCTGGCTGGCGCCCACGGATACAGTATCTACTGCCGATATGGCGCGGGCGCGGGTCGTGCTGCAAAAACTGGTGGAGGCCTCTCGGCTCTACTACCAGCCCGACACGGCTAAGCAGCACTTTCTTAAAAGGGTGAAAGCCGGGCTGGACGAGGTGGCAGCCGCCCGCACCTTTGCGGCGTTGCAGGCCAGCCAAGTTAAGTTCAAAGCCATGGTGGGCGAGGCCAAAACGTTCAATGCACGAAGCGAAGCGGCCTTGACCTCGTTTATGGACGAACAAAACCGCGACTTGCCGGCGGAACACCGGAAGAATAGCCCGGCGGCTCTGGCGTTCACCAACTTTACACGGCAGACGTTTGCAGAGTTTGAAACCGCGGCCCGGGCTATCCAAGCCACACGCGAGCAAATTGCGGAAGCGTTGGCCAGCCTGGACGGCGACTTGGACCAAATAGCGGCCGAACTCAGCGGGTCGGGCACGTCGTACCACTTGGCCACGCTGTACTTGAACGAAGAAAAAATGCGAGATTTCACGGTTTCCATTTACCCCCGCGTCATCGGGCTCGATGCTAACGGCGGCATCACCGTTGAAGAAGGCGGCGCGCTCATTCAAGAAAGACTGCGCCTGCGGGCCAGCAAAAAATTGATTCCTGAATTTGCCACCGGTTTGTTTTACACCAACCTGCAATACGGAAGCTATGGCACAGAAACGGTGGGTACCGAGACGCGGGTAGTGAAAGTGGCGCCCCGCAACTACCGGGGCATTTTGGCGGCTCACCTCAACTTGGTCTGGAACCAGTGGGACGGTCTTATTCACCCCTTGGCCCAAATAGGTGTGGGTACGGGCAAGTTTGCTCCCACCCTGCTGGCGGGCGGCGGGCTGCGCTTTAGCCAACCCAAGCACTTGGCTGTGACCGGAGGCGCCGTGTGGACATGGCGGGAGGGCTTGGACCAGTTGGCGCCGGGCTCGCTGGTGACGGGGACGGCGCAGCTGGAGGAAGCCCGGACCTTGACGCTGAACCCTAGGCCAAAAATGTACATAGGCCTGCAATATTCTTTCTGACGACTTGCGGACCGTCGCGCAGCAACGCGGGCGACACAGAAAAGATTTTTGTGGCCCCATAAGTTGGCCTTAATATGCGCAAAGGCGCAAGGCCTTTTTTCGATACCTTTTCAGCGCCATTGCGTTAGAGCAGCTTCGCGGCACTTCACGCTTCGCTCCCGCATGACCTTTCCAAAATTACATCTGGGCCTTTTGCTCTTTGCTATTGGCTTCGGCCTCGGCGCTACTCATAGGCCTAGGGCCCAAACGGCCCAATCTATGTCCATCCTCGCCGGCTCGGCCACGCCGCAGCTGATTGCGCGGCAGTTTAAGTTCACCGAAGGTCCGGCCGTGGACCGGGCCGGCAACGTCTTCTTCACCGACCAGCCCAACGACAAAATCTGGAAATACGATACCAGCGGCAAGCTGAGCGTATTCCTGGAAAAGTCCGGCCGGGCCAATGGCTTGTATTTCGATGAGAAAGGCAACCTGCTAGCCTGTGCCGACGAGCAAAACCAGCTCTGGTCCATTGCACCCGATGGCAAGGTGACCGTGCTGCTAAAAGACGTGCAGGGCCACCGCCTCAACGGCCCCAACGACCTGTGGCTGCGCCCCGGCAACGGCGGCCTCTACTTCACCGACCCGTACTACCAGCGCGACTACTGGACGCGCACGGCGCCCGACCCTGGCCTGGGCGGACAGAAACTGTACTACCTGCCCAAGGGCCAACCCCAGCCCGTCGTGGCCGACGACCAATTGCAAAAACCCAACGGCATCGTTGGCACGCCCGATGGCCGCCAGCTCTACGTCGCCGACATCAAAGCCAACAAAACCTACCGCTACCAAATTGGTGCCGATGGCAAGCTCAGTGGCCGCCAGCTTTTCGTGGCGCAGGGCTCCGATGGCATGACCATCGACCACGAGGGCAACGTGTACCTCACCGGCAAGGGCGTCACCGTTTATAACCCGGCTGGCCAGCAAATTCAGCACATCGACGTGCCCGCCGACTGGACCGGTAACGTTTGCTTCGGCGGCAAGGACCGGAAGACACTCTTCATCACCGCTTCTGATGCCGTGTTTATTCTGCCCATGCGGGTGCACGGGGTGCAATAATGAAAGGGGCACTGAAAACACTTTCAGTGCCCCTTTTGCTTAAGGAAACTAATAGTTACCCCAGCTTCTTGTAGCGCACGCGCTTCGGCTCCACGTCGCCCAGGCGCTTGCGCTTGGCTTCTTCGTAGTCCGAGAAGTTGCCTTCGAACCACACCACTTCCGAGTCGCCTTCGAAGGCCAGGATGTGCGTGGCCAGCCGGTCGAGGAACCACCGGTCGTGGCTGATGATGACGGCACAACCCGCAAAGTTCTCCAGCGCGTCTTCCAGCGCCCGGATGGCGTTTACGTCGAGGTCGTTGGTCGGCTCGTCAAGCAGCAGTAGGTTGGCGCCTTGCTTAAGCGTCATGGCCAGATGCACGCGGTTTTTCTCGCCGCCCGAGAGCATGCCCACCTTTTTCTCCTGGTCGCCGCCGCCGAAGTTGAACTTGCTCACGTAGGCGCGGGAGTTCACGGGCCGTCCGGCCAGCAGCATGGTTTCGGTGCCGCCCGTGATGGTGTCAAACACCGACTTGCTGCCGTCCAGCGTGTCGTGCTGCTGGTCGATGTAGGCCGTCTGCACCGTGGGGCCCACTTCGAAGTTCCCGGAGTCGGGCTGCAGCTGGTCAGTGATGAGACGGAACAACGTGGTTTTGCCCGCGCCGTTGGGCCCAATGATGCCCACAATGCCGCCCTGCGGCAACGAGAAGCTCAGGTTTTCAAACAGCAACTTGTCACCAAACGCCTTCGTGATGCCTTCGGCCTCAATCACCTGAGCGCCCAGGCGCGGGCCGTCGGGGATGAATAGTTCCAGCTTCTGTTCCTTGTCTTTGGCTTCCTCGCTGGCCAGCTTGTCGTAGTTGGCCAAGCGGGCTTTGCCCTTCGATTGGCGGGCTTTGGGCGACATGCGCACCCAGTCCAGCTCGCGCTGCAGGGTTTTGGCGCGCTTGCTTTCCTGGTTTTCTTCCTGAGCCAGGCGCTGCGTTTTCTGCTCCAGCCACGAGCTGTAGTTGCCCTTCCACGGAATGCCCGAGCCGCGGTCCAGCTCCAGAATCCAGCCAGCCACGTTGTCGAGGAAGTACCGGTCGTGGGTCACCGCAATGACGGTGCCTTTGTACTGCTGCAGGTGCTGCTCCAGCCAGAGCACGCTTTCGGCGTCGAGGTGGTTGGTGGGTTCGTCCAGCAGCAGCACGTCGGGCTCTTGCAGCAGCAGGCGGCACAAGGCCACGCGGCGCTTCTCACCGCCCGAGAGGTTGCCGATGATGGCCTCCTGCGCGGGCGTGCGCAGGGCGTCCATGGCCCGCTCCAGCTTTGTGTCCAGGTTCCAGGCGTCGAGCTGGTCGAGGCGCTCCTGAACTTTGCCCTGGCGGTCGAGCAGCTTGTCGAAGTCGGCGTCTTCGGCCCCGAAGGCTTCGTTGATTTCGTCGTATTCCTTGAGCAAGGCCACGGTTTCGGCGGCGCCTTCCTCCACTACTTCGCGCACGGTCTTGGTGGGGTCGAGTTGGGGCTCCTGCTCCAGGTAGCCCACCGAGTAGCCCGGCGAAAACACGACTTCGCCTTGAAACTGCTTGTCGACGCCGGCAATGATTTTCAACAGGCTCGACTTGCCCGAGCCGTTTAGGCCCAGCACGCCGATTTTGGCCCCGTAGAAAAACGAGAGGTAAATGTTCTTGAGTACTTGCTTCTGGGGCGGGTAAATTTTACTCACGCCGGCCATGCTGAAGATGATGGTCTGGTCGCTCATGGAAAGAGGGGAGAAGGAATTAGAAGGTGAAGAGGCGGCGCAACGCCAGAGAAAACCGGAAGGCTTGCGCCTTTCGCGAAGAAGTAGGCCGCAAAGAACGGCAAAGCGGCTTTGGGAAGCCACACCTTATTTTTCTCGGCCACAGCCCGTCGGCTACCGAGCGAAAAGACGCACCCCGCCAGCTATTTACTCAATTGCCCCAAAACCCAGCTACATCATCACCTTTTTCCCGTAAACTTGTAGTCCCTTCCCTCTCCACGTTTCAACGTAAGGCCCTTTTTTCTACGCTCCTGCCCACTTATTCCAAACTCCTACCCACGAGCTATCTATTTGTATGGAACCAACCGCCCCCTTGCTGGCCGAAGCCAAGCGCTACGGCTACGTGGAAGCCGGCGGCGTATGGCTGCGCCCCGTGTTGGGCCAGCCTGCCCGCCAGATAGGCTTGGTCAAAGAAACGGAAGACGCCGCGCTGCTTTATTTCGCGCAGCGCTTCGATGCCTTGCACACCAAGGTTGACACCCTGCTGGCCAAAATGGACGCCAGCGAAAACAAGGGTTCGTTTCTGATGAAGGCCCTGCACCTCAAAGAGCAGCTGCCGACCTACGACGGCCTCGGCGATTTTACCGCCCTGCACCGCCGCCTCACCGAAGCCGAAGAAGCCATCGCCGTGACGGTGGCCCGCAACCGCGAAAAAAACCTGGCCACCAAAGTCGGCTTCATTCAGGAAGCCGAAGCCCTGCGCGACAGCGTGGAGTGGGTGTCGGCCAGCGAAAAAGTCAAGGACCTGCGCCAGGGCTGGCTCAAAACCGGGCCCGTCGACAAGGAAATGACCGACGAGCTGGAGCACCGCTTCCAGTCGGCCATCCAGGTGTTCTTCGACCGGCGCAAGGCGTTCCAGGCCGATAAAAAGGCCATGACCAACCGCGTGCAGACGCGTTACCGCGACCTTATTCAGCAGGCCGAAACCCTTAAGAACTCGGACCAGTTCGAAATTGCCTCGCGCCAGCTCAAGCAATTGCAGCAGGCCTGGCGGGAAGTAAACGGCACCCTGCCCAAAAAGCAGGCGTCGGAGCTGTGGACGCGCTTCCGGGCGGCCAACAACCATTTCTTCGAACGACTAAAAGCCCACATCGCGGCCCAGCAGGCTGCCGGTGCCTCCAACGCTCCGGCTTCGCCGGAGCAATTGCTGGCCCGCAAGCGCTCCCTAGCTGACCGCGCCGAGGCCCTGATGAGCATTGCGCCGCAAGAGGCCATTCACCAAGCCAAGGCCTTGCAGGCCGAGTGGAAGCAAGTGGGCACCGTACGCGGCGAAGAGTCGGACCGCATCTGGCAGCGCTTTATGGTGGCGTGTGACAAGATTTTTGAGCTCAGTGCGCTTGAGTACCACTTGCGTAAGCGCGTAGGCGGTACAGCCGCGCCAACTTCGCCCGCCGAGCGCGCCCGTTTCCGGGCAACTACGCTGCGCGAGCTGCTCAAGGACGACCACCAGGAACTCGACGTGCTGCGCGACAACCTCGACAACCTAAGCCCGAGCTCGGCCAACGACTCGTTCCGGCAGATGCTGCAAACCAAAATCCGGTCGTTCGAACGCAAAATCCGCACGAAAAACGATTTAATAGCCTTGTTTAGCCAGCAAGCGCAAGCCGCTGACTGAACCTTGGCCGGCCTTTTGCGTTGGCGATTTCAACGCGTTTTCCGGCTTGGATTTACACAGGAAACAGTTACCTTCGCCAACCTTTTTTTATCCTCCTCCTTATGTACTGGACACTCGAACTTGCTTCCTACTTGGAAGACGCTCCCTGGCCCGCCACCAAAGACGAACTGATTGACTTTTCTATCCGCTCGGGTGCGCCCATGGAAGTGGTTGAGAATTTACAAGCCCTGGAAGACGACGGCCAGCCCTACGAAAACATCGAGGAAGTGTGGCCTGATTACCCCACCAAAGAGGACTTCATGTTCAACGAAGACGAGTATTAGCAGTGAATGAGGAAGCGAGAATGACCAATGGAGAAACCGGGAAGTCCCCACAGTCTTCATCTTTGGTTCCTTCCTCATCATTGAAAATAGAAAATCTGGTTGCGGGCTACCCCGGTAGGGTGTTGGTCCGCAACCTTTTTTTGTGCTTGCCGGGTCCGGCTTTTGTGGCCGTGGTGGGGCACAACGGCAGCGGCAAGACCACGCTGTTCCGGGTGCTCACCGGCCAGTTGCCATACGAAGGCAGCATTCAGCTGCACGGGCAGGAAGTGCGAGGCTTACGCCGGGCAGCCACGGCGGGCCTGCTGGGCTACTTGCCCCAACGCGGCAGCATCGGGTTTTCCATTGCGGTGCGGGAATTGGTGGTGATGGGGCGCTACCGGCACCACGGCCTGCTAAGCGCCTACGCGCCTGTTGATTATGCCCTGGCCGACGCCGCGCTGGCGCGGGTGGGAATGGCGCACCTCGCCCAGCGCGACTTTGCGCAGCTTTCGGGCGGCGAACAGCAGCTCGTGTGGCTGGCCCAACTCAGCCTGCAAGACGCGCAGGTATACTTGCTCGACGAGCCCACCCAGCAGCTCGACCCGTATTATCGTCGCCAAGTATTCAGCCTCGTGCACGACTGGGCCGCCACCCACGGCAAAACCGTGCTGTGCAGCACCCACGACCTCGACAACCTTCCCGAACTGACCGGCTACCTCCTAAACCTCTCCGAGCCGCAGCCGCAGCTCCGGCCGCTTTCCGGGGCCACCGTGCGCGACGCCCGCGCCTGGCTGGAGCAAGCCCCTGCTGGAATAACCAATTGAAGGGAGGTGGTCTAAAGCGTATAATTGGCCGCAACGACTAGCACCTTGATGTTGCGGCGCAACTCATTTCCGGCTTCCCGGTCGGCCGCGCAGCACGTGGGCGATTGATTGCATGAAAGGGCCCGGCTCTACCGAATTCATTATCCGCAGATTATCAGCCCAGGACGTTTGTTCGTCCAGAAAGCGAAAGATGCGCTCCACAGGATTGTGGGCAAACAGGTCGCGGAAGATGTCGCGGGTTAACTCGCCCCGGCGCTTCATGATGTCCAGCAGCAACGTATCGAACAGCCGGAACTGCCATTTATCGCCGGTGGGGTCGGCAGGCGGGCGGCCCGTTGCCGCCAAGGCCGCCACCAGCCGCGCGGAGTGCTGCTGAATGCGCTTGAAGGCGTAGCCGGTGCTGGGCTTGGCCCGCCCGCTTCGCGTGCCCAGGTTGATGATGTGCGAGCCCACGCGGGCCGGCAGCGGATGGTCGGTCATGGGAATGGCGCCCACTTCTTCGGCCGTAATCCGGTAAGAATCTGCCCCGGATAACGCCTCCAGGTACTCCCGAACAGCCGTTTCGTACTCCGCTTTGGGCAGCGTCTTTTCCGAGAATAAGGTGTACTCCACCAAGGCTTTGCGTGGCGTGAAGGGCAGCACGTACATAAAGCGCGCCTCGTGGTGCTGCTCGCCGCGGAAATCCATGAACTCCACCACTCCGGGGTCGAAAACGTCGTGGTCCGTTTCCACTTCCCAGCCCACAAAATGCTGCAGCAGGTACCGATGCTTCTGGGGCTGCTGCAGTTGCCGGAGGTCCGGTGGGCGACTGTCGAAAGCGTAGCAAGCGGTGAATTCCTCCCCGGCTGTGGTAATGACTTTTACGCCACTTTTTGGCAATGGCTGCAAACTGCTGGCATAGCCGGGCACCCAGGTGAACTGCGGTTTGTCGGCCAGCGCGCGCCGCACGTGCCGGTAATAATCCAGCCCATTGATGGTTTTGTAGCGGTAGCAGCCCAAGTCGATTACCCGGTCAAATCCGGGGCTGCGGAAGGCTATTTTTCGCCATTCGTGCGCCACAATGCCGTCGAAAGGCGTGGGCGCGTCGGTCCAGAACGACCAGGTTCGGTCGTTCTGGTCTTTGGCTTCGGGCTCAAGTATCAGGACCTTTTTGTTGGCTAATCGAGGTTCCTGGGCGACGTGATAGGCCAAACTCAAGCCCGCCGCGCCGCCGCCAACTATCAGGTAGTCAAAATCTAACGGGGGGGAGGACACGGGCATGAACGGGCGGTGGTCAGCAGCAAGGTACGGGCAAAACAAAAAAGCCGAACCTCACGGCTCGGCTTTCGACAGGGCATAAACCCGGATACCGCCCTAGAAGTTGGGCGAGAGCAGGTACTTGTGGTAGAAATCGTCGATGATTTTTACCGCCTCGCTGGCGTCGTCCACTATTTGCACCAGGTTCAGGTCCTCAGCCGAGATGTTGTGCTCCTCGTGCAGCATTACGTCCTTAATCCACTGGAACAGACCGTTCCAATAGGCCGAACCCACCAGCACGATGGGGAAGCGGCTGATTTTCTTAGTCTGAATGAGCGTCATGGCTTCAAACAGTTCGTCGAGCGTGCCGAAGCCGCCGGGCATGCCCACGAAGGCCTGGGCGTATTTCACGAACATCACCTTCCGCACGAAGAAGTAATCGAAGTCGATGCACTTGTCCTGGTCGATGTAGATGTTGTGGGTTTGCTCGAAGGGCAGCTCAATGTTGAGGCCCACCGACTTACCGCCCTCGGAACGGGCGCCTTTGTTGCCAGCTTCCATGATGCCGGGGCCGCCGCCCGTGATGACGCCGTAGCCGTGGCGCACCAGCTTGGCCGCGATTTCCTCGGCCATTTGGTAGTAGGGGTTCTCGGGCTTGGTGCGGGCCGAGCCGAAAATGCTGACGCACGGGCCTATTTTGGACATCTTCTCGAAGCCCTCCACGAACTCGGCCATGACCTTGAAAATCTGCCAGCTGTCGGCGATTTTGATTTCGTTCCAGTCCTTGTCGACAAAGGCTCGACGCAGGCGCTGCTCGTCCTCCAAAGCCAAGGCACTCTCGCCGTTGGCCGACTGGCGCATCTCGGTGATGCTGGTGAGCTTGTCGTCGTTGACGTTGGGCTGCTTGATGGTTTTGCCGCTGCCAGCGTTCAGCAGGTCGTCGGAGACTTTGGTCTTGCTGGTCTTCGCTTTCTTCAGAGTAGACATAATTGCAATGGGAATTCCTTCTAAAACAAAATCGCCCCGGGGCGGGGCGACCAAAAGTAGGGCGTCAAAGTTACCAAATTGTTAGCAAAAAACCTTCATTGGGTGCTACTACAGAATACAGTAGCGCTTAGTGCCGGTTTTTTGCTAACTTAATGATGAGGTGTTCAAGAAGCTACACCAGTTGCCGCAAGGCCATCTCGAACGAGCGTTGCGCGATGCCCGTGGGCTGGGCGTTTTCGCGGTGCGTGCGCTCCAACGCGGCCCCAATGATGCGCGAGGTATCGGCGAAAATGGCTTGGTCGGTGATTTCGGCTCCGGTTTCCATGAGGTAGGCGAAGACGCGCGCCATGCCGCAGTTGGCAATGAAGTCGGGCACCACGGCCGTGTGCTGGTCGGCGTATTCGCCCGTCGGGCCGAAGAAAATTTCCGGGTCGGCAAATGGCACGTTGGCGCCACAGCTTATCACCTTGAGGCCGCCGGCGAGCAGTTGCTCCACCTGCGCCCGCGCCACCAAGCGCGACGAGGCCGCGGGGATGAAAATGTCGGCTCCTACCGACCATATCTTCTCGTTAATCTCCTCGAAAGACAACAGGTTGTCGGCCGTCAGCGTGTTGCCCTGGCGGGCCAGCAGGAGGCTGCGCACTTCCTCCAGCCCAAACCCCTCGGGGTTGAGCAGGCCGCCGGCCCGGTCGATGATGCCCACAATGCGCACGCCTTGGCCGGCCAGGTAGTAGGCCGCTGCCGCGCCCACGTTGCCCCAGCCCTGAATGATGGCGCGCTGGCCGCGCACGTCGGTGCCGGGCCAGAGGCGGTAGTAATGGCGCACGGCCTCGGCCACGCCGTAGCCGGTGATGAGGTCGGCCACGGTGTATTTACGGGCCAGGTTAGGAGAGAAAGCAGCGTCTTCTACCACTTTTATCACGCCCTGCCGCAGCTGGCCCAGCTTTTGAATTTTTTGTGGCTCTGTGGCACGGTAGTGGCCATTTACCACGCCTTCCTGCGGGTGCCAGAGGCCGTACTCCTCGGTGATGGGAATGACCTCGTGGATTTCGTCAATGTTCAAATCGCCGCCGGTGCCGTAATAATTTTTCAGCAGTGGAATCACCGCGCGGTACCAGCGCTCCAGCACGCCGCGCTTGCGCGGGTCCTGCGGGTCGAAATTGATGCCAGACTTGGCCCCGCCGATAGCGGGCCCCGACACGGTGAATTTTACTTCCATGGTTTTGGCCAGGCTCTCGACCTCCCTCTTATCCAGCCCTTTGCGCATGCGCGTGCCGCCGCCGGCTGCTCCGCCCCGCAAGGAGTTGATGACTACCCAGCCTTCGGCTTCGGTTTCGGAATCTTTCCACTCGAAGACAATTTCCGGGCGCTTGTTTTCAAATTTTGTGAGGAGGTCGAGCATGATGAATGGGCGAGAGTAAAAATGGCCAGCTAAGCCGGGCTGTAAAGGTAAAAATTGAGCCTGCCGGGGTGATAGGGCAAGAATTGTATTCCGATTAGAAACAAAAAGGAGAATACTTAAGTATTGAGAGAAATTAGGGTTCTAATTGGCCTTTCGGGTGTTAAAGAGGAACTACCTAAGCAGCAATGATGTATTGCACTTATTCTACGCTCCCATTTCTCTTTCATTTTTAATTCTCTCATGAAACCATTGCATTCGCGTGTTGAAGCGCAACAGTTGGACCGTGCCGCGGCTATGCTTAAGGTTCTCTCCCACCCCAAAAGGTTGGCTATTGTTGATTTGTTGGGCAAGACCAAAGGCAAAGACAGCCAGATGTCTGTCACTGATATTTACCAGGCTCTCGACCTTCCCCAGGCCATTGCCTCGCAGCACCTCATCACCCTGAAAGACCGGGGTGTATTGAAATCGAGCAAGATTGGCACCAAGATTTACTATTCGCTGGCTGTTCCGCAGTTGTTGAAAGTAATTGACACGCTGGAAGACTATTCGGGCCGCCTGTAAGCGCACCCAATTCGTCTGAAAGAAGAAAGCTAAGGCCGTTCCACAAGAGCGGCCTTTCTTTATGCCCGTTCGGCAGCGCCAAATGCGGCGTGCAAAGCCAGCACTTGTGGCAGCAGCGGCCGCACGTCGTCGTTGAATAGTACATAGTTGGCACGCTGCATTTTTTCTTCCTCGCTCAGCTGCTTGGCCACAATAGCCTCTACGTCGGCCAAGGAGCGGTGCGTGTCGCGGCGCAGCACGCGCGTCTGGCGCACCGCCAAAGGCGCAAATACTGTAATGATGCGGTCGAGCTGTTTGTAGGAGCCCGCTTCGAAGAGCAGCGCTGCTTCCTTGAGCACGTAGGCATGGCCGGCCTGCTGCTGGGTGCTGGCCCACCGCTCAAAATCGGTGCCCACGTGCGGGTGCACAATGCCATTCAACTGAGCTAGCAGCGCGGGGTTGCGAAACACCGTGCCGGCCAGTGCCGTGCGGTTGAGGCGTCCGCTGCTGTCGTAGGTTTCCGGGCCGAAGGCAGCGCTCAATTCCTGGCGCAAGGCAGCGTCGTTTTCCATCACCCACCGCGCCCGGGTATCGGCGTCATAGACTGGCACGCCGAGCTCGTGAAACAAGCGACTGGCGATGCTTTTGCCCGAGCCAATGCCTCCGGTGATGCCGATGCGCAGCATAAGAATTAACGATTAGAGGTGGCTCGACGCGGGACGCGCGGTGAAACATCGGGGCGCCGCTGGTACTCCATGCTGACCCGGCGAACCGAGGGCCGCACCCGTGCCGGCGCGTTTATCACCACGTCCATCTCCTCAGAGCCAGCCAAGCTGGATGATACCGCCACAGGGTAGGGGTTAGGCAATTGATTTACTAAACTTGCGGGGCCCCGGAACGTGACCACCGCTGGCGTGAAGCGGGCCGCGTACCGGCGGGCCGAATCGGGTGGCAAGGCCAACGGCAGCTGGCGGGTGGCGTAGCGGTCGAAGGTGAGGCGTAGGGTATCGCCGGCCCATTCGTTCACCTGCACGCCTTCCAAGGCGTTTTGCAGGCCGCGGCGCCACGCATCGGCGGGCAAGTAGCGGGTGCCGGGCAGCGGCACCGGGCGCATTTCCGCCGGGAGGATGCCCCAACCCATGTTAGCCCTAAGCAAGCGCCAGCCCTCGCCCGTAACCGTGACGGGTAGGGCCGCTGGTAAAGGCCGCATGGGCACGTAGCGGGCCGAGTCGTAGCGCCACGCCAGGGGGTAGTTCAGGCGGGTGGTGTAGGTTTTGTTCAGAGCATTCATCTGCCAGAACAGGCCGGCGGCCAGCAAACAGGCCGTTACGGCGCGGTAGAAGCTGGGCTCTTTGCCCGCAAACGGGCGCACGAACCAGCGCACCAGCCGGGCGGCCCGGTTCAGCAGCCCGGGCACGGCTTAGGCAGTCGCTGCGCCGTCGGCGCTGGCCTTGGTGCCTACCTCGCGGGCTATGGCCGAGCGGTCGAAGCGCAGCTTGGTGCCGCGGTCAACCTCCACCACTACCGTTTCTTCGGTCACGTCCACTACCAGCCCATGCAGGCCGCCAATGGTGACGATGCGGGAGCCCTTGGCCAGCGACTGCCGGAAAGCCTTGGCGTCGGCCGCCCGCTTTTGCTGGGGCCGAATCATGAAGAAATACACCACCAGGCCAATGGCAATGGGGAAAAGCAATTGGGTGTAGTCCATTCCTCCGGAAGCTTGCAGCAGTAAGGTCAACAACATGGCGTT